>CALELC010000395.1 GCA_937904535.1 uncultured Planctomycetaceae bacterium | reverse complement strand
CGGGCGGACTCAGCCTGCCGATGGCAAACTGACGGAACTGTGGGCCAAGGCGATCGCTATCGAAGATCAGGCCGGCACGCGACTGGTGCTGGTGACGCTTGATTTGGTCGGCATCGATTCGGGAATCTCGCAGCGAATCGCTGCGCAAGCTGCGACAAAGTATGGCCTGGCTCGCGAGTCACTGGTACTGTCCACAACACACACACATAGTGGACCGGTGGTGGGCACCAATTTGCGTGCGATGTATGCGCTCGAAGCTTCGATGTGGGCGCAAGTGGATCGGTACACCGCGGAGCTCGAATCGAAGGTGGTCGCGGCGATCGGCGCGGCCTTGGATTCGCTCGAGCCGGCCCAACTGCACTGGACCGTCGGTCGAGCTCAATTTGCCGTCAACCGCCGCAACAACCCGGAGAACGAAGTACCGCAACTCCGCCAAAACGATCGACTGCGAGGTCCGGTCGACCATGACCTGCCGATTTTGGTGATTAAGAAACCCGATGGATCGCTACGGACGATCGTCTGTGGCTATGCGTGTCACGCTACCGTGCTTTCGGGTTACGAGTGGTGCGGCGACTGGCCAGGATACGCGCAAATCGACCTGGAAAAGCGTTATCCGGGCGTGATGGCGATGGTTTGGGCGGGATGCGGCGCTGACCAGAACCCGCTGCCGCGGCGCGAGGTGGAATTGGCAAAGGCCTATGGTTCCGCCATCGATACGGCGGTTGCCGCAGCGCTCGATCGTCCTCTGATCCCGGTGACGGGACCGCTTGAGGCCCGCTACAACGAAATCTCTGTGGCCTTTGCAGAGCTTCCGACCGCCGAGCAACTCAAAACCGACGCCGCTTCCAGCAACCATTACACCGCGGGCCGCGCCCGTTTGCTGCTGGAACAACTCGAGCGACAAGGGAAGCTGTCACCGGACTACCTCTATCCGGTGCAAGCTTGGAGGCTGGGCGACGGTCCGACTTGGATTTTCCTCGGCGGTGAAGTCGTTGTCGATTATGCGTTGCGTCTAAAGCTAGAACTCGGGGCCGGCAAGACCTGGGTTAGCGGTTATTGCAACGATGTGATGGCTTATATCCCTTCGGTCCGCGTGCTCACCGAGGGCGGATATGAGGGGGGCGGCGCCATGCTGTACTACGGTTTGCCCAGCCCCTGGAGCCCGGAAATCGAGGAGCAAATCATTGCCGAAGTCCGGCGGCAGGTGGCCGAACTCGGCGGGCCCGCGGCCGATGCGCCGCGGTCGATTCAGCCGCCTTCCTATCCCGACCACTCGGATTTGACAGTCTGGATCGACGACCATGGGCAACTGCAACCGATCCAGTCGCCAGCGGATTGGAATCGTCGCCGGCAGGACATCCTTACCTCGATGCAGCAGGTCATGGGGCGTTTGCCGCAGGCCGAGGAATTGCCTCCGCTGGAGGTGCAAGAACTCGCGCGGGAAGAGTATCCCGGCTACTGGCGACTATCGATTCGTTACCGAGTCGATGAGCGATTTGAAACGACAGCGCATCTGTATTTGCCAAAACCGACGACTGCTGCACCCGGACAACCGCCGGCCAAGGTGCCCGGCGTACTCGCACTGCATCCCACTTCTCACCTAGGCAAACGAGTCGTTGCTGGCGAAGGCCCACTGGCCAACCGTGGCTATGCCGTTGAGCTCGCCGAACGCGGTTTTGTGGTGCTCGCACCCGACTACCCGTCGTTTGGCGAACTGGCGGATTACAACTTTTACACCGACCCATACCTATCGGGTACGCTCGCAGCCGTTGTCAGTCATCGCCGAGGTGTCGATCTGTTGGTCAATCACGAGCAAGTCGACAGTGAGCGGATTGCGGTCATCGGGCATTCGCTCGGGGGACACAACGCGATGTTTCTCGGTGCCTTTGATGAGCGAGTGAAGGCGATCGTTGCCAGCTGCGGCTGGGATCCGTTTCATCATTACTATGGCGGCAAGCTCGCCGGCTGGGCGAGCGACCGTTACATGCCACGGATCCGCGAACTGTACGGTTTAGATCCCGATGCGATGCCGTTCGATTTCTATGAAGTTGCCGCCGCTTTGGCTCCGCGCGGATTCTTCTCTTGCAGTCCGCTGCGCGACGGAAACTTCGATGCAAAAGGTGTGCAAAAGGCTCAGCCGCGAATCGCCGAAGTTTACCGACTGCTGGGGGCCGAATCGCAATTTGCGGTGCAGTACCCTGACAGCGAACATGACTTTCCGTCGGAAACCCGCTTGCAGGCCTATGAGTTTCTGCAGCGGGTGCTCGATCAACAGACGCCGCTTGATGATAACTAAGCGTTTCTTCCTGGCTTAGGACACATCACACAGCGGGACGATCGGGCTGGTCGAAGTAACGACCTGCTCGATCGTCACGGCTTTGAAGGCGGCTTCGGTAGCCGCATACGCGCGATCCAATTCCGCGTGCAGCGGACAAAGCTCGGTATGCGTGCTCAGCCCCAAGGGGCAGGACTTGATCCGTTCTAGCGGAGCCACCGCTTGGACAATGTCATAGATCGTCAGCGTATTTGTGGGTACGGCTAGTTCATAGCCGCCCCCGGGGCCAGGGCGCGAATGCACCACGCCAGCGTTAACGAGGTCCTGAAGCACCCGCTGCAGGTAACGGCGGGGCACTTTCGTCTTTTCCGCTAAAAAGTCGGCCGATGCCGGTTGGCCGGGGCGTCCGGCCAGGCAAGCGACGGCGCGCAATGCGTACTCGGCGGTCTTGGAAAGCATAGTGGCTGGGAAAAGTCCTAAAAAAATGGAATCTGCACGTTGACGTGTACGTTTCTAATCTGTATCTTTGTGTGTAGATATTAGTTCTATCCCGTCGTTAGCGCGGCGGCAACGTCATCCACGGATTTCCTGTCATGCTGAGCGAGAACACAATTCAGATTGTCAAAGCGATCACACCCGCCGTTGCCGCCAATGCGGAAACGATCACGCGGCGATTTTATACGCTGATGTTCGAAGGCAACCCGGAGGTGCAAGCCTATTTCAATCAGGCTCACCAACACAGTGGCGGACAGCAGCGGGCCTTGGCAGGAGCGATCTGTGCGTACTTTGCACATATCGACAACTTGGCCGTGCTTGGGCCAGCCGTGGAATTGATTGCCCAAAAACACTGCTCGCTGGGGATTCAGCCCGAACACTATCCGATCGTCGGCAAGCACCTGATCGCGGCGATCAAGGATGTGATGGGTGACGCCGTCACGCCGGAAGTCGAGGCCGCGGTGGTCGAGGCCTACCAATTGCTGGCCAAGGTTTGCATCAATCGCGAACAAGAAATCTATCAGCAACAGCTGGCCGCACCCGGCGGTTGGAATGGATTTCGAAAATTCGTGGTCGATCGCAAAGTGCCCGAAAGTGAAATCGTCACTTCGTTCTACTTGCGACCCGCCGACGGTGGACCGTTGCCGCCGTTTGTGCCAGGCCAGTACATCACGGTTCGTATCGCGCATCCACGGACTCCGACATCGCCGCGGAATTACAGTCTTTCGGATCGACCTGGTCAGGGACATTACCGGATCAGTGTCAAACGCGAATCGGCGCTGGTTCCCAATGCTCCGGATGGCTTGATCTCGACCTATCTGCACGAGGACGTCCAGCCGGGCGACTTGCTCGAAGTGGGACCGCCCTGCGGCGAGTTCACGATCAACCCGGAGGTGCCACGCGAGCGAGCGGTCGTGTTTTTAGCAGGCGGGATTGGGATCACGCCGCTGTTGTCGATGGCCAAATCGCTGGTGCACCACAGCCTCGACGTGCCGCTGTACTTTCTGCAGGCGGCCCGCAACAGCGTCGTGCATGCGTTTGCCGATGAAGTTCGGCAACTGGCCGCTCAGGGAGCCAATGTGAAAACTCGAGTGCTCTATGATCAGCCGCTCGATGATGATCTGACGCAGCAAAAATGTGATGCTGCGGGTGTGGTTGACGCTAATCTGTTGCGGGAGTGGACGCCGTACCAGGAAGCCGACTTCTACTTCTGTGGTCCCAAGCCGTTTATGCAGTGCATTCACGCGGCGCTGAGTCAGTTAGGCGTTGACGAGTCGCGGATTCATTTCGAGTTCTTTGGACCGCGGCAGGAACTGAGCTGTCCCGTTGCGGCTTCTTAACTGCCGGCCGCTGCATGAGTTGCTGTTGGTAGGTCAATTCGGTCGGCCCTCGAGTTTGGACCGACTGGGCACTGCAAGCTAATGAGGGGCCGTCGCTGTGAGCATCAGTCTATCGACCGGATTGCGCGCCTGTTGGTTGACGCTTTTACTGATAGCCGGTCCCTTACCGGCAAGGGCGCAGTCGGGAAGTTTTGAGGGATCGGTGATCGACTACCTCAACGCTGAGGTCAATGATCCGGTGGCTCAGCTCGCGGCTCGAATTGCCGCCGGCGAGCAGGCGCTGGCTTATGATGAACGCCACGGCTATTTGCCAGCCGTGCTCTCAGCACTGCATATTCCGGTCAGTTCGCAGACGCTGGTGTTTTCAAAGACGAGTTTGCAACTGCAGCGGATCTCGCCGCGACGGCCGCGAGCTCTGTACTTTAACGACGAGGTGTATGTCGGTTGGTGTCAGCGCGGCGATGTGCTGGAGCTGGCGGCCACCGACCCGCGGCAAGGAGCGACCTTCTACACGCTCAAGCAAGCACCTGACGAGCAACCGAGGTTCATTCGCGACCGCGGCCAGTGTCTCAGTTGCCATGCCTCCAGTCGCACCCAAGATGTCCCGGGTTACCTCATTCGCAGCGTGTTTGCCGACAGCGCGGGGCATCCGATCTTGGGCAGCGGAACGTACACGACCGACCATACCAGCCCGTTTGAAGAACGCTGGGGCGGTTGGTATGTGACCGGAAAGCATGGTGACATGCGGCACATGGGCAATCAGATCTTCTCCCAGCGCGATCCACGCAGCGAAGCTCGTGAGGCGGGCGCCAACCGAGAAACGATCGCTGATCTATTTGCGACGGAAGCCTATCTCACGCCGCACAGCGATTTGGTGGCGCTGCTGGTGCTGGAGCACCAGACGCAGATGCAGAACGCCATCGCTGCCGCTAATTATGAGACTCGTTTGGCGCTCGCGCAGTCAACCGAGATGAATGCGCTACTGGGTCGCGAGCCGGGGTATGTCAGCGAAAGTGCCGAGCGGCGGATCGATTCGGCTGCCGAGCGGGTCGTTTCCTACCTGCTCTTCCGTGACGAGTTTCTGTTACAAAGCCCGGTCTCAGGCACAAGCGGATTTGCCGACGAGTTTGCTTCGCGCGGCCGCCGCGATCCGCAAGGGCGCTCGCTGCGCGACTTTGATCTCAACACGCGGCTGTTTCGCTACCCCTGCAGTTACCTAATTGAGTCGGCGGCGTTTGATGCTTTGCCGGATGAAGTCCGCGTACGGGTGATCGCCCGCCTGAAACGGATCCTGCGAGATGGCGAGGAAGCGAGCCGGTACCCGCATCTGACATCAACGGTTCGGGAAGAACTGCACCAGATCCTTGCGTTTCTTAAACCGGAGTTTCGTGATTGAACGCTGTTAGAGACCGGCGGCCGTCATTGCTGCCTGCAAGTCATCTCGCAAATCCTCAAAGGATTCGAGCCCCACGCTCAAGCGAATCAATCCATCGGTAATACCAAAGCGTTCGCGATCGGCTTTGGCGTAGCTCGCGTGCGACATTGTCGCCGGCTGTTCGATCAGCGACTCGACGGCGCCCAAGCTGACCGCCAATCGGAAGAGCTCAGTCGATTCACATACCTTGGCGGTCTGTTCCAGTTCGCCATTGATTTGGAAAGTAAGCATCGCGCCATAATGCCCTCCCATCATTTGGGTTGCTTGCACGTGCCCTGGATGGTCCGGGAGGCCAGGATACAGTACCTGCGTGACCTGAGGATGTTCGAGCAGCCAAAGTGCTAGGCGGAGTGCCGTTTGCGACTGCGCATGCACGCGCAGATCCAAGGTTTTGATTCCCCGTGCCATCAAAAAGCAGGAGAACGGATCAAGAACGGCGCCGGTCGCATTTTGGATGAAATACAGTCGGCTATAAAGTTCAGGATCGGCGACTGCGAGTGTCCCACCAATCAAGTCGCTGTGGCCACCGAGGTATTTTGTCGCAGAATGCATGACAATATCGGCGCCAAGCTCCAGCGGTCGAATCAATGCTGGAGTCCCAAACGTGTTATCGACGCCCAGCAGGACATCAGCCTCGTCAGCGATGCGCGCCAATTCGGGAAGATTTGGCACCGACAGTCGCGGATTGCCGAGCGACTCCGCCCAAATCAGCTTCGTTTCCGGCCGAATCGCGGCGGCAACCGCATCTAAATCGGTGAGGTCGACGAGGGTGACCCCTAAGCCGGCGCGATCGCAGATTTGATGCAGCAAGCGGTAGGCACCGCCGTATAAGTCGCTGCCCGCCAAAATATGATCGCCGCTGGACAGCAGCATCGTTACCGCATGAATTGCTGCCATCCCCGAGCTAAAAGCCAAAGCCCCGCAGCCGCCTTCGATCGACGCGAGTGTCTTTTGCAAAGCAGTGCGGGTTGGATTGCCGCTGCGCGAATAGTCGAAATCACCCCATTTTCCAGCGCCGGGTTGTACAAAGGTACTGGCAAGATGAATGGGGGGAACCACTGCGCCGGTTGCGGGGTCCGTTTCGCTGCCGACGTGAATACAGCGAGTTCGAAACGATAACTCTTTGGGCGATTTAGTCATCCAGACTCACCTTTAGCGCTTGGTCCAAGTCGGCGATCAAGTCCGCAGTATCTTCGATGCCGCACGACATCCGAATCATGTTGTCGCTGATTCCGAACCGCTGACGATCTTCGGGAGAGTAATTGAAGTAGCTCATCACCAACGGTTGTTCGATCAGTGACTCCACGCCGCCGAGGCTCGGCGCAATGCGTGGCAATTTCACGGCGTCGATCACTTTGGCTGTCTGTCGCCAATCGGCATCGCGAACCAGGAACGTAATCAGCCCGCCAAAGCCCTTCATTTGGCTACTGGCGATCGCGTGCGACGGGTGCGATGGCAACCCAGGATAGTAGACTTTTTCAATTCGCGGGTGGGAATTGAGGAACTCAGCCACGGCTTGCCCATTGGCATTGTGCCGCTCCATTCGCAGTGCAAATGTTTTGAGGCCGCGTTCGAGCAGGTATAGATTTTGGGGGGCATTGATACTGCCCAAAATCCCACGCAGTTGGCGGACTGGTTCCAGCTTTTCGGCCGAGCCACAGATCACGCCAGCGAGCAAATCATTATGCCCGCCGAGGTACTTGGTCGCTGAGTGCAACACGTAATCGACGCCCAATTCAATGGGGCGGATGTTAAACGGCGTGGCCAGCGTCGCGTCGATTAGCGTTTCGACTTCGTGCGCTTTACCGACCGCGACAAATTGCTCGATATCGATCGAAGTCAGGTGGGGGTTGGTGGGCGATTCACTGATCAACATCCGCGTGTTGGCGTTGATCGCCGCTTCCATCGCTTCGAAATCACCGGTTTTCACTTGGTGAGTTTTGACGCCGAAGCGGGCCAGGTGTTTGACACAGAACTCGCGCGAGCGGTGATAACACTGATCAAAGAAAATCACCTCGTCGCCGGAGCTGAGTTTGCTCATCAGCAAACCGACGATCGCTGCCATGCCGCTGCTATAGAGGATCGCCGACTCTGCAGCATCAAGTGCCGCGAGTTTGCGTTCGACCGATTTCTCATTGGGATTTCCGTAGCGGCCGTATTCTTCACGTTCGTCATGTCCTTCCACGAACCGCAGCAGGGCAGCGGTCGATTCAAATGTGAACGTCGAAGCGCTAAACACCGGAGTGCTGATCGAGCCTTCTGCCTTCTGGCGTGGTTCTCCGGCGTGAACCGCTTGAGTCGACATTCCCATTTCAGGAAAGGAGCCGGCGCCGCTGGCGGGCATCGCGGCTGAGGAACTGACGGGGGTGGGGCCTCCAGCAGTTTCGCAGTCGGGGTCCACAGGATGGGGCCGGGTGGCTGGAGTATCGATCGCCATAAAACCATGCGTCCTGAAAGAGAACTATCTCGCCGTCCGGCCAAGGCACAACCGGAATCTCAGTCAACAGCAGGGGCTAGCGGCAGCCATGAGAAGGCGCGACTCCTCGGCAGCGAGAGTGCCGATGGCACAAAACCCTGCCGATTCGCGCTGGCTCTTTAGCAGTCGAGGCTGCAAGCGGCCGCAAATCCCTATATTCCCCCAAAGGATAGCCGCTCCCACGATGATCGGCAACTGAATAACTTTAGCCGGCGCCAATCGCCGAGGACGACGCTAGAATAGTTGGCATATAGGTTACGCCTTCCCCAACGCGCTTTACCTCCGCTATCGGCAGCCTCTGGCTCGCCGCCCGGACGCGAGCGAGTGTCGCCAGCTGCGAGAAAGAAATCGGATGCTTCGCAAACGGATATCGAACTGCCAGCCGTCGTTGCGACCATTGGTTCGTTTCATCCCTGCCAGGGCGCTCAAGTGTCTTCAGGTCGGTCCTAAGTTGGGGGGCTTTCGTGTCGCTGCACTCCACTGCGGTTGGGTGAGTGTCTTATCGACCGTGACGAGCCCGCTGCTCATGGCCCAGGCGCCTGGTGAACCGAAGCAGGGCTCGACCGTGTTGGTGTCGAAAGCTGCTGAGCTGATTCAAGCTTTGGGGGCCGACACGTTTGCCGAACGCGAACGTGCGATGGGTGAGATCCTTCGCAGCGGCACGTCGATGGCGCCGTACTTGCGCGACGCGATTCAGTCGCAGCAAGATCCCGAGCTGACGTTGCGGGCCAAAATGGCGCTCCAGCAAATGACCGAAGAGTATCTGGAATCGCAGATTCAAGTCTTTTTGTCGTCTGACCCTGATGCGGTGCAACGGGGCCGGGAGTGGTTTGAAGGTTGGGCGGAAGCCGAGCAGTTGCTCGGTGATTCACTGGCCGTACGCGAGCTGTTTATTGAGGTGATGAAAGCCCACCCGGCCGTCACCGCCAGTTTGCAGGGCACCACGGAGCAGCGAGCCGCCGCCGCTGAACGCGCTGCGGCCTCAGTGCAGACCGGAATGTTGGAGCGGAAGCAGTTGCCGACGCTTGCGGATGCTGTTGCGATGTTGTTGCCCTTAACCGATCCAGGCGTGAAGGTCGGGGCGGGTTATGAG
>CALELC010000394.1 GCA_937904535.1 uncultured Planctomycetaceae bacterium | reverse complement strand
CCGCTCTCACGGAGCTCGTCCAACATTTCAAAGATTCGCTGGCGGCTCTGAGGATCGACTCCAACGGTGGGCTCGTCGAGCAACAGCACGCGTGGTGAGTGCATAACCCCGCATGCCAGATTGACGCGACGTTTCATGCCGCCTGAAAATCCGCCCACGAGTTCCCCACGGCGGTCCGCTAGCCCGGTCCATTCCAGTGCCCATTCGACTTGCCGGCGCAGTTCGACGCCGCGGAGACCGTGGAAACGGGCAAACGCGAAGAGGTTCTCCGCGGCGGTTAAATCGGAATAGAGTGCAAGATCCTGCGGCACCAATCCCAGCCGTTCCCGTCGGCCGCTCGGTGGCAGCTGTTCGCCGAGCAGTTCAAGGGTGCCGCCGTCCGGTTTGGTGCGACCGGCCAAACAGCGAATCAATGTCGTTTTGCCAGCGCCATTGGGCCCGAGCAACGCCAGTCGCTCGCCGGCGCGGAGCGAAAACGAAACATCTTGCAGTGCTTGAACCCGCCGATACCGTTTGCGGAGATGCTCCACCCGGAGCGTCACCTCAGGCACAACGGCGAGACCTCGCGGCTGCGGCACGCTGGCCGCTGCGACGCGCCGTGGTGTTACCGTGGCCAGTGCCGCGCCTGGCGCGACGCCGAGCGGTGTAGCGGTCTGGGAGGGGCCCTTGTCCATGGTCATAATCTATGAATGATGGCATTCGCCGTGGCGACCGAAATTCCTTTAGGTCTTTCGCCGGTCAACCGTCCGCAATGTCCGCCACGAACCGGTAAGTTAGCGAAAACGTTACCTCTTGTCTCATCGGATCATTCTTGCCGTGAGGAATATGGAATTGCCGGAATCATCGCCTAACGAAGCGTTGCTAGCAGAGCCCAGCCCGTGGCAAGAGAATCATGGCAATTTGCTGCTGGGAGTGGTGGGGATCATCCTGGTAGTCGGCTCCGCCGTGCTTGCCTACCGCCAATTCGACTCCGGCAACCCACGGGTATCGATCAATGTCTTGCCGCAGGATCCCAATGAGTCACTCGATCTCGATCAAGCGGCGATCGATGAAGCGGCTGGCCGGCGCATGATTACGGTGCGAATTTTTGGGGCGGCGTCCGACCGCGGATTGATGAAGCTGGCTGTCTATATTGCCCCCGAGACCTTCAATGATCCCAATCGAGCGCTGGGGCTGGATAGCTGGACAATTCAGAGCGGGGTTTGTGAAGGGCAACTAGGGTTGCCGATTGAGATCGAAGAACTCGCAATCGCCGCCTACCATGATGAAAACAATAACGGCCAGCTCGATCGCAATCCGCTGGGCATCCCTTCAGAGCGTTATGGATTCAGCGGTGGAGCACGCGGCTTTACCGGCGCCCCAGACTATGCCGAAGCGGTGGTAAAGATCACGGGCGAGCCGATTGATATCTCGATCCGCTAAACGCTTGCTCTTGCACTCAGTAGTGCCACGCGGTGCGTGGCAAAAATAAACGGGAAACGCAATCCAATGCGTTTCCCGCTCGCAATTTCAAATCAGCTGAGGCTGGAGTGCCTTACTGAATCATCTTTTCAACTTCCTTCAGCACAACGCTGCTGTCGATGCTGTCAGCTTGGAAGGTGTGCGAGGCGACGACCTGGCTTTCATTGGCCAGAATCACCGTCACGTCAGCTTTGGGGTCCAATCGATAGCTGGCCGGTCCGTTTTGGCTGTCCGCGGCGACGGCTACCGGCACTTGTTTGGCTGCAGCGGTTTGAGCAATTTCCTTTGCTGAATCCTTTAACTTGCTTTGGTCTTCGCCGACCACCGTGACGAACGCGCGCAACTGGGCATCGTCATGTTTGGCAACGGCCTTATCGAGGTCGCTGACCAACTTGCTGAGCTTGTCGCTGTTGGTGCGCGTAAACACCATCACCATCGGGCGTTGGCCATATTTGCAGCGATAGCACAGCTCTTGACCGGTTTTCACGCCGTCATCCTCGGCTCCCGCAACCTTGGTGACATAGAACGCGCCGATCGGGTCTCCTTGCTTGAGCCCAGTGGGCTCGGATTCTGCAGCGATTGCAACACCAGCTACCAAGGCTGCCGTCAAAACACTGCCCAAAAACAACCGTGACATACGTAGTCTCCAATACCAGGGGTTAGAGCGAGTCGAAAACCGACCGCGGCATTATCCGCTACTCAGCCGGTGGCGGCAAGCGACCTTGCCGGTGATGCGATCGCTGCGGCGCAGCGGTCCTATCCAGCATCCGAGGGAGGTTTTCAAGTGGCCGCGCAGTCGGCATGCTGCTGTCTGGTTGCTCCCTTTCACTCGATCTTTGCGGCAGGCGAATCACATATGCAGTATCGACGTTTAGGCTCTAGCGGATTGTCGGTTTCCGATTTGTGCATGGGCACGATGACCTTCGGGTTGCAGTGCGATGAGTCGACTTCGCATCGGATGATGGATCGGGCCTGCGAGGCAGGCATCGATTTTTTGGATACGGCGGAAGTTTATCCGGTTCCGCCTCGTGCTGATCTGGTGGGGGCGACCGAGCAGATCGTTGGCCGCTGGCTTAAAAATCGTCCCCGCGATTCGGTCTGCATCGCGACGAAGGTCACCGGCCCGCGGCATGGTTGGTTCGCTGCCCCGGTCCGCGGCGGGCGCGGGTTCATCGATCGGCACCAGATCATCGCTTCCTGTGAGCAATCACTGCGGCGCCTGCAGACCGATTACATCGATCTCTATCAGATCCACTGGCCGGACCATGGGCTGCCTTACGAAGAGGTGCTCGGGGCGCTGACGGAATTGCGCAGCAGCGGCAAAGTCCGGGTGATCGGCTGCAGCAACGAAACCTGTTGGGGCGTGATGAAGAGCCTTTGGACAGCAGATGTGACGGGGCTCGATCGCTTTGAAACCGTGCAGAACAACTTCAGCCTGATCAATCGGCGGTGCGAAAGCGAACTGGCCCAGGTGCTCCGCCGAGAGAAGCTGAGCCTGTTGCCTTACAGCCCCTTGGGTGGCGGCGTTTTGACCGGCAAGTACCAAAATGGCCCGCCCCAGGGTGCACGTTTCTCGGAGTACTTGACCGGCGGCGCAGAACGGCAGCGGCGGATGGCCGAGCGGTTTGTGAACCCGCGATCGCTGGGGACCACAGCTCGCCTGATGCAGATCGCTGCCGACATCGGTGTCACCGTGACCGCGCTGGCGCTGGCCTGGAGCCGTCAGCATGATTTCGTGGCGTCGACGATTTTCGGAGCAACTTCGCTCGCGCAGCTCGAGGAAGCGCTCGCCGCAGCCGATCTGATCCTCGACGCCGAGACGCTCGCGCGGATCGATCAGCTCGATGTCGAAATCCCCAATCCGATGACCGAGGACGGGCTCCGCCGGCTGTAAGCTCCCCGCGGACTCGCTTGCCGCCGTGTCGCCGACCGCAGTGTCGCCGACCGCTCCGCCGGTCGGATTTGGTTCGTTTGATCGCGGAGCGATTGACCACCTTTCGGCAGTTTGTTCTCTCGGTCGGGTTCCTGAAGTTCGATCGCGGAGCGATCGACCACCTTTCCGCAGTTCGCTCCCTCGGTCGCGGAGTAAGCGAACACACGGATGCCGGTCGCAACTTCAAGCGAGGTTCGACGATCCACGGTAGCGATCGGCTCCCTAGCGAGCCCCTAGCGCTGTTGCGATTGCCATCGTTGCGGTAAGATTCGACTTCCGCTCGGTACGCTGCACACACAGACGCAGCGTTCCCCACCTATCTCTTTCGCATGATCACGGCGGTCAAACGTCCTCTGCCTCTGCCATTTCCCGCCCACTTTTTCATCATGAGCATCGAACACATTCTGGGCCGCGGCCGGGTTGCTCTGTCGGCCCTGCTGCTGGCTTTCCTGCCTTCCCTGACCCAATCCTCTGCCGCTCAGCCGAGCTCGACTCCAGCGGGTTCATCCGCTGTACTGGAACTGAGCGAGGGAGCTAAGCTCGTCATCATCGGCAACACGCTCGCCGAGCGGATGCAGCACGACGGCTATTTTGAAACCAACCTGCATCTGCGTTTCCCCACCAAACGCTTGAGCGTGCGCAACCTTGGATGGTCAGCCGACGAGATCGATCTGCGGCCGAGGAGCGCTAACTTTCAAGACCATGGCCACAATCTGAGCGACCATGCACCGCAAGTGGTTCTCGCCATGTTCGGCTTCAACGAGTCGTTCGCTGGTCCGGAGGGGCTCGAAGCGTTTCGCAAGCGATTTGCAAAGTTCTTGGCTGACACCCGGGCGGAACTCGGTGAAGGAGCACAATTAGTGATTTGCTCACCGATTCCGCATGAGAATCTCGGCCGGCGAACGTTACCCGATGGTCAAGCAACCAACGCCAACTTGCGGCTTTACAGCGACGCGATGCGCGATCTGTGTGATGAGGCGTCGGTCCGGTTTGTCGATTTGCTGACACCGATGCAGGTTGCGATGGACGCGGCCACGGAGCCGCTGACAATCAACGGCATTCACTTGAACGAACGCGGCAATGAAGTACTGGCCGCCGTGCTTGATGTGTCGCTGTTCGGACCCAAACCCGGTCACGTTGCCATCGACCGGGAAGCCCTGCGCGCTGCGGTACTCGAGAAGAACCAGCAGTTCTTTTTCGACCACCGCGCCGTCAACGGATATTACATCTACGGTGGCCGCAAGAATCCTTATGGTGTGGTGAACTTCCCCGAGGAGTTTGCGAAGCTGCGTAAGATGATCGCTGTCCGTGAGCTGCGGATTTGGGAGATCGCGCAAGGTAAGCCGGTCCCCGCGGAAATCGACGATTCACAAACCGGTGAGCTCTCGCCGATTGAATCGAATGTCACCGCTGAGATCAAATACCTGTCACCCGCTGAAAGCAAGGAGCTGTTTGATTTAGCCGAGGGATTCGAGATCGACTTGGTCGTTTCCGAAGAAGACTTTCCAGAGATGGTCAATCCCGTCGCACTGGAGATCGATGCGCGGGGGCGTCTGTGGGTGACAACCAATCCGAGTTATCCGCAATATCTGCCGGGCACGCCTCCGGATGACAAGATTCTGATCTACGAAGACACGAACGGTGACGGCAGAGCCGATAAGCAGACCGTCTTTGCTGACAAGCTGCACTTACCGATCGGAATCGCGCTCGGTGACGGGGGCGCCTATGTTTCGCAACAGCCCGACCTGATGTTTCTGAAGGATACGAACGGAGACGGCATTGCCGATGTGCGGCAGCGAATTCTGCATGGCTTCGACACTGCCGACTCACATCACTCGCTGAGCGCTTTTGTTTTTGGTCCTGACGGCGCGTTGTACTTCCAGGAGGGCACGTTCCATTTCACTCAGGTCGAGACTCCCTACGGACCCCAGCGAGTTCGCGATGCGGCGGTGTTTCGCTATGAGCCGCTGACGGAAAAGTTTAATGTTTTCGTCTCCTATAACTTTGCTAACCCGTGGGGACACTGTTTCGATTACTGGGGGCAAAACTTTGTCGCCGATGCTTCTCCGGGGGCGAATTACTTTGCCGCAGCTTTCAGCGGCGATGTAATTTATCCTCATAAGCATCGCCAGATGAAGCAATTCCTGGTTAAGCAGTGGCGACCGACGGCGGGCTGCGTGATTGTCGCCAGCAGCCAATTTCCGGAGTCGATGCAGGGGAACTATTTGCTCAACAATACGATCGGGTTCCTCGGCACGCTGAACTATCAGATGACCGACGAAGGCAGCGGGTTCAAAGGTTCGCCCGTGCAACCGCTGCTTTCCAGTCGCGATACCAATTTCCGTCCTATCGACCTGAAGTTCGGTCCCGACGGAGCTCTCTACATCGTCGACTGGTTCAATCCGCTGATCGGTCACATGCAACACAACTTGCGTGATCCCAAACGTGACAAACACCACGGTCGCATTTGGCGCGTGCGTTATAAAGACAAGCCGCTGTTGGAGGTGCCGCCGATTGAGGGTGCTCCGGTCGCCGATGTTGTTCGCTTATTGGCGCGGTATGACAACACGGTGCGTCATCTGGCTCGGATGGAACTTCGTCGCCACAAAACGGAGGAGGTGATCGCAGCCATCGATCAGTGGCTCAGCGAGCAGAGCGGCGAAGATGAACAAACCGAACACAACCGCCTGGAAGCGCTGTGGGTGATGCAGCAGCACGACGTAGTGCGTCCTGAGCTGCTGACGACTGTCTTGCAAAGCCGTGATCATCGCGCTCGTGCCGCGGCGACCCGCGTGCTCAGCTACTGGCGCGAGCGGGTGCCCGGCAGTACGGAGATGTTGGTGAATTTGGCGATGGATGAATCGCCACGGGTGCGGCTTGAAGCCGTCCGGGCGGCCAGTTTCTATGCCGATGCTGATCAAGGACGAATAGTGGTTGCTGCTGCCCTCACGCAGCCGCTGGATGACTATCTCAACTATGTCATCAGCGAAACCAATACCACCTTGGATCGCCGTGGCGGTTCGCAGTCAGGTGGAGACGACCTGCTGATCAAGCGGATCGCGGAGGGACAGGTGCCAGATGCTCAAATCGTGCCGATGGTCCGCGCAGCCGTTCGCAACGCTGATGTCGCTCAGTGTGGTCGTTTGGCCGATGCGGTGCTGGGTGGCCGCTATTCCGCTGAGAATCGTGCGGCAGCTCTCAATGATCTACTCGTCGCGACTCAGGCCAAACGCTTGCAACCCGCCGTGAACATTGATTTGGCAATCGCACAAATTGCTGCGGCTCGGCAGTCAGGTGCGACCGATCTGTTGGTCAAACTGGCGCAGATCGCGGCGGCGTGGAATGTGGAGGAATTGAATGCCGCTCTGCGCGATGCAGCGCGTGACCCGGCAACCGCTGGCGAGGCGGTCGACGCCGCGCTAGCTGCGATTGTTTCCTTTCAGTCTCCATCCGGACATGATACGCGCGGTCAGTTTGTTCGGGATGATCTGCCAAGTGAACTCCGGCTGCGATTCGCCAGGGCCGTGGCTCCGACTTCGGTGCAGCAAGCCTCCGCAGCTCTCGGATTGGCAATTCAATCCGGTGAGGCTTCGCAGCACGGTGACCTCCTAGCTCGTGCCGCTCAGGCGGTGCTCAGTCAGCCCGGAGGTTCCGAACAATTATTGACGACGGTGAAGCAACATCGTCCCGACGCCGACGGAGCGAAGCTGATCCTGCGAGCATTGTTTGCAGCGGAGATCAGCACGGGGCCGCTCGTCGAACTGCTCAGCGAGACCGCCGGCATCGGAGGTCCCTCCCAACCGCTGAGCGAAGAGCAACGCAAAGCGCTGGTGCAACGGATCGATCGCCAAGGTGATCCGCACCGCGGTCAACTGATTTACCGTCGCAAGGAACTCACCTGCGTGCAGTGCCACGCGGTCTCGGGAGCTGGCGGCAACGTCGGTCCCGACCTTAGCGGCGTCGGCGTGAACAGCCCGACCGAGTACCTGCTGGAGAGTATCCTTGAGCCGAGCAAAGGAATTAAGGAGGCCTACATCACGCTGCAGGTGCTAACGAGTGACGGCATCGTTTATCGCGGCGTGAAGGTTGACCGTGACGACCAGCGGCTGATCCTGCGCGATGAAAACGGCCGCGAGATCGTGATTGCGGAGGCCGATATCGAGGAGGAAGTCGAGGGCAAATCGCTGATGCCTGAAGGCCTGCACCACCTTTTAACCGATGATGAACTCGTCGACCTGGTCGCCTTTCTCGCGGCGCTCGGAAAGCCCGGCGACTTCGTCGTCAACAACCGGCCGACGGTGAATCGGTTTGATGCCTTGGCTGATGAGAAACTGGTCGCCAAACTCGCCGCGTTGCCTGAAGGGAAGCTCGAGAGTGAACTCGATCGGCTACCGACCGAAGCGTGGCAAAGCGTCTATGCCTTGGTCGATGGCACATTGCCAGCCGACGCCTTGCCAACCGCCGCCTCCCAGATGATCGTGCTCCGCGGCCAGTTCGAGGTTGTCGTCGCCGGGCCGGTCGGCTTCAAAGCGACTAGCCAGGGTGATGTGCAAGTGGTTGTCGATGGCAAATCGATCAACAGCAACGGTCAACAGACAGTCGACTTCGCATCGGGTAAACACGCGTTCTATGTCGTGGTGGAATCACCGGAGCAAGTGAAATCACTGACGGTCGAGTTGACCAAACCCGCCGGAGCAGGGACTCAGTTCACGATCCTCGGCGGGATTTAGACTCGTCGCTGCAAAACGGACCTAAAGTCCGCTCCTATCAACCACGGAAACCTCAGCGAAGCAAGTATTCGCTGAGGTTTTTTGTGCACCTATCCCGACTAGCGCTCGGCGGCAGAAGAGAGCTGTTACTTGTCCGTTGCTGATTCAAGTTCAGATTGCAGCCGCACGTAGGTGTCGAGCAAGCTGTCGATGCGTGTGCGTAGACCTTCGAGTTCCCGTTTTTGCATCGCAGACCCCTCGAGGATCGGACGCAGCCACTCTTGCATCAGGTGGAACTGGCCGCGGACCAAATCGAGCATCACTCGCGGTACTTTGTGCTGCACCGTGACGTTCTGTTCCGGTGGATTCGAAGCTTGGAATTCACTGATTTTTTGCAGTTGCCCAGCGGTCGATTGCAGTACGCCAGACAGCTGATCGGTGGCGGTGATCAATCCACTGCGAAGTGAATCGAACCGCTCATCCATTCGCTGCTCGGAACCATCGCTGTGATGGGCGATCGCTCGCGCGATCACTTGGCGGATCGACTCCAAGCCATCTCGCATCGAGGCGAGTTGGCGGAGCACTTGTCCGGCTTGATCTTCAGTACTGATCCCTGACATCCGCACATTCTCGACGAATGCGTATTTGATGGCTTCCCAGCGTTCCTGCTCCTGCGCCGAGAGGGTTCCGAGGAGCTCTTTTAGCTTGAGGAGATTCGCTTCGTTATCGGTGGTGAGTGTCTGCGCGTCTTGTTCGTAGCTGGCATAAATCAACGCAGCCAACTCAGCATCATTCATCACCGGCGCTACCTTCTGGGCCATCCGGTTCATGTTGCGGTAGCTGCCCTGCAGCTTGAACGGTGGCTCGGTGCGGTAAACATCGGCCTGGGCAGCTGAGCGGATATAAGCGCGATTGACTTTGAGCACGACATCGCGAACACGGATCAATTTCCGCAGCACCTCGAACATTGACCGCACTTGGTCAGCCGAGTAATTCCCCTTCAGCTCGGCACCTTCAAGCGAATCTCGCCCGGCCGCGCGGATCAACTGCCGAGCATCCTCGGGATTGCCTGCGGCGATCGCTGCCAGGTGCTCGTTGCTGGTTAGGCAATTCTCCAAATAGCTCATCTCAAAAGCATCGGCCGCATCGCCAATGATTTCGCCGAGGTTGTAGACGTCGGCGCGGTTGGCGAGCATGTCAGGGATCTGAAATCGTTCGCCACTTTCGGTATAAGGATTTCCTGCCATGACAACGGCAAACCGCCGCCCGCGGAGATCGTAAGTTTTGGTGCGTCCGTTTCGCACGCCTTCAATCCGGCGGGTTCCATCACAGAGCGAGATAAACTTTTGCAGTAGCTCGGGATGGGTGTGTTGAATGTCGTCTAAGTACAGCATGACATTATCACCCATCTCCAACGCCAAATTGATCCGTGCAACTTCCTCACGCGCTGCAGCGTTGGGGGCTTCAGCGGGATCAAGTGACGTGACGGCGTGTCCGATCGTTGGGCCATTGATCTTCATAAACACCACGCCCAACCGATTGGCGACGTATTCCATCAGCGTCGTCTTGCCGTAGCCCGGCGGACTGATTAACAGCAGCATGCCGGACCGATCGGTGCGTTTATTCTCACCTGCCGCCCCGAGTTGTTTGGCGAGGTTGTCGCCGATCATCGGCAAGTAAACCTCATCGATCAACCGATTCCGGACAAAGCTGGTGAGCACCTTCGGACGGAACTCATCCAGTCGCAGCTCTGCCCGCGATTTTTCGAGCAGCTGATGTTTGATCGCTCCCAGACGCTCAAATCTCGGCACCACGTGTTCTCGATACCCCCGCAGACGCTCCAGCAGTTCATGATAGTGGACGAACATTCGGCCGCTACGAATACGGCGATGATCGCCCACCAGGCCTTTGACTTCCTGAGCGACACGCGCGGTCACCACGGGACATTGACCCGGCCCGTCCTGGAGAAT
>CALELC010000393.1 GCA_937904535.1 uncultured Planctomycetaceae bacterium | reverse complement strand
TCCTACCGCTGCGACGCTGCCACCGGGCGAACTGGACCAAATGCTCGGTGATGTATGGGAATGGACGTCGAGTGCTTATGCACCCTATCCCGGCTACACGCCGGCCGCCGGAGCGTTGGGAGAATACAACGGCAAGTTCATGTGCAACCAGTACGTGCTTCGCGGCGGCGCCTGCACGAGTTCATCGGCTCACTTACGGATCAGCTACCGCAACTTCTTCCCGGCCGCGACGCGCTGGCAGTTTTCCGGCATCCGGCTCGCGCGGTCGTTGTAGACTGACAACACGAGCCTGTTGCAGCATCCAATTCAAGCAAACACTGAATGCCCCCACCGGACTCCGGGACAAACGATTTCGATTCCGGGACAGCCTGGTCCTTATTTTCCGCTTTCACATGCCTATGTCACCGCCATGCGACAGTTCCAACCGCTCTCGCTTCCTTTAGTCGGCGATTTGAGGATTCTCACCAGTAATTCCACACCAACTTGGGATGGTATTTCAAGTCGTTCCCATTCGAGGCCCAAAGCGATGTTCCGTCATCCTCTTCAGATCAGCCTGGCTCTGCTGCTGGCCGGTAGCTTGGGATGTCAGCCTGACAAACCCGCTGCTGATTCAGGGTCGCCTATCGCTCCTGTCGCCCCGGCGACGGATGCGGACTCTGGGGATGCTCTGCAACCTCCCACAGCCGTTGATCCGGCGGTTGATAAAGGGATGAAGATTGACGAGCTTGAACGCTCGCAGCGTCTGCGCACCGAGCCCGTCGAAGCTCCGGCGGTTCCGGATCTGCCCGCTCCGAACGCACCGTCCGGCAATTGAAACCGTCACCGCGGCTGCCGCTGATCGCTGCCGGGGCAGCGGAGGCAGCAGGCAGCGTCTGGTATGCCCCTAACTGGTGCACTCGTTCATTCTCGGTGCACTAGCCGTTCAGTGCTCCTGCCGCGGCGTTTGGACCGTGACCGCCATTACGATGGGAGCGATGTGGTTATCGGGTTTAACGAACTCGATGAACTTGATCACCTCGCTTCGCTTCGGCTCGATCGCCAGGTAACGCACTTGCCGGCCGCCGAGATCAAACGCCAGCGTCGACTGCGGCACTTCGAATCGACCGATGTAGTCGGCCACGTGCTGCCCGTTGATCAGCCGGTGATCTTCAGTTTCGCCACTGAGGTAATGCAGCCGCACGATCAACGCCACCGGCCCCTCGCCTGGTCCTTGAGCCGCCCAGCCCGCGACGCCGCCGAGCAGGTGAATCCGGCTGGCCGCAGTTTCGCAGGGCAGCATCACGGACCGCGGCATCGTCGGCGGAATCTTACCGTTGGGACTATGCAGCATGATCGCGTTCTTGGCGGAGTTTTGCGGATCCACCAGCACAAAGGGGACACCATTGAAAGTCTTGGGCCCCCAGTTGTCGAACACCAGCCGCTCAGTGCGACTGTTCTCGTCATAAAACATCCCGCGTGTACTGATGACGGTTGCCACTTTGTCAATCGGCAGCGGGACAAACTCGCCCTTGGTCGTGAGGAACTCCAACAGGTCAGTGATCCCCTGATCGCCCAGCGATTCTTCCAATCCCTCGGGCATGGCTGATTTGCGCGAGGCGACGAGCTCTTCCAGATCTTCACGCAAAATGGTGTGCCGTCGCGCTTGGGCATCGACGATTTCGACCGACGTCCGCGACTCTGCAGCCAGGATACCGTTGATCACGACGCCATCGACCGTCAACGCGGTGTACAGCCGATAGTTTGACTCTACACTCCGACTTGGATCGAGGATGTGGATCAGCAACTCCGACTTCGGATGGACCGACATACCGGTCAGGTCGGGACCGACAGCCGTGCCCTCGCCATGGTACTGGTGACAAGTCGCACAGTTCTTCGTAAAGACCAGCTTGCCCGCCTCGGCATCACCTTGCTTGCTGGCCAGAGGCAACTTTTCTTCAACCACGCGCTGGCGATCAGGATTGACCACGGTGCCAGCAGACTGGAATAACTCGCGCGCTTGGGCACGGATGTCTCGATTGCGGTGATCGCTGAGCGACTGCCGCTGCAACGCCGTCAGGTCGCTGACCGACAACTCGCCGGCTTGGAGGCTGGCCAGCAGTGTCTGCGTCATCGCAGGACGCGAGAGCAGCGTTTGCACAGCCTGATCACGCACGGCCGGAGTCGCATTCTTCGCCACCTGCACCAGCAACTGAGCCGCCTCGGGCGCCGTGCTGTTGCCGATCGCGATGATCAGACCACGGGCTAGTTCGGGCGCAGCCAGCGGATTGATTTGAGCAACGAGTTGTTGGAGCACCTCCGCATTGTTTGGATCGAAGGCGATCAGCCGCCGGGCGGCCGCTAATCGCTGCTCCGCGTTGGCCTGTTCATCGAGCACCTCACGGAGCAGCACCTGGGCCACCTCCGCCTTTTCAGCATTCAACGCCTCACTACCCGAGCGACTGGCTAGTTGAATCAAGTCCGCTTTGGCTTGATCACCCGCGGCACGAAACAGCGTCTTGATCCGCTCCTGCGCCTCGTCGCTGGACGCCAGCGCGTGAGCATTCGGCCAACCCGCTGCCAGTCCGCTGATCACTCCGCCGATCAATCTCGCATCCGCATCAACCAGTGCAGCGAGCAGCCGCTGAGCCGACTCTTCCGCCGGCGCCGAACGGGCATAGTGCTCCGCCACGCGGCGGCTAATCGTAATCGCGTTGTCGGCGAGTGAAGACTGAGACGAACGCTTGGCCAGTTCCACTAAAAACCGTTCGGGCCGGCGGGCTGCAGCACTCGTCGCGGCATCGGCCAGCCACCGATCCTGAATCCGCTCGCTAGCCACGAACTCGGCCAGCGGCGCCGACAGATTGGGACCGGCTGTATCGGCGATCGCCAGCAACGGTGCCAGCACCACCTGTGGATCAGCATCGTTCAGCAACTGCGTGTCGACCAGCGCCTTTGCCGCCGCGTCGGTTGCGGTCAGCAGGCTCACCGCATTGCGTCGCACACCGGCCGAGGGATGCTTGAGCGCATCGACAACCGCCGCGTACGCATCTCCTTCAACATCCTTGAGCGTTCCCAAGCCAGCCAACACATGCAGCGCATGGATCGCACCCACGTTCAGCCCGATCTCGTCAACCTGCTTGTTGGCCACCAGCCCGATCAAATCACTCACACAATCGGTCTGCCCGCGTTCGACCAGCAGCCGCTGCGCTGACAGCCGCACCAACATCGTCGGATGGCGCAGGGCAGCGAGTAGTCCGGGCAGATCATTGGTCGACAGCCGCGGCACGGCTGCCGCCGAGTTCCCGCCGTCGCCTTGATAAACAACGCGGTAGACGCGGCCGAAACGTTTGTCTCGCAGGTCGGTCAGGTAGGCGTTGCCGCGACCGGTTTCGAACCCTTCCGGCGTTGGATTGTGCTGGACGATGTAGTTGTACCAGTCGATCACCCACACCTGACCATCGGGACCGACTTCGGCCATGATCGGGGCCGACCATTCATCGTCGCTGGCCAGCAGGTTGATCGGACTGTGCGAACGAAAACCGGCGCCCTCAGGTTGCAGGACGAAGGTACCGACCAACTTGCCAGTCGGCCCGCACACGAACGCGGTGCGATTCCACCACGGTTGCGGATAGGCCCGTGCGGTGTAGAGGGCATGTCCCGCCGCCGCCGTATAGCCGCCATGATGGTCAACTTGGCGCACTTTGTCACTGATCGGTTTGAACAAGTGTGTATCCGAAATCGGCGACAGCGTTTCCGGGGCCCAGCCGCCGACACGTTCATAATAGCGATTGGGAATCGGCAGGAAGAAACTGGGCTCGCGATTAGCCGTGGAGCCAAAGATCAAACCTTCTTCTGAGATCCCCAATCCCCAAGTGTTGTTGGTGGTTGAACGCAGAAACTCAATCTGCTCAACCTGCGGCGGATCGGTTTGTGAAAGTTTGAACCGAAAGAACCCCATGCGAAATGATTGCTGAGGAACTCCGTCGATCTCCGGAGCCGAGTTATTATAACCCTGCATCGCATAGATCCAATTATCCAAACCGTTGCGGAAGTTACTCACTCCCCCATGGGTGTCCCCGAGGTTCCAACCGCTGAGCAAGACTTGCTTCAGATCGGCCTTGCCATCGCCATCGGTATCCTTCAGGTATAAGGTTTCGGTGCCATTTTGCACGACGGCGCCGCCCCGATGAAAGGCGATCGCGGTGGGAATGTTGAGCCCTTCAGCAAACACAACCGATCGGTCAGCCCGGCCGTCGCCGTCGGTATCTTCACAGATCCGGATCCGGTCTCGGCCGACGTTATTGCGCTGCAGATCGTGGGGATAATCGACGGTCTCACAGACCCACAAGCGTCCTTGCTCATCCCAATTCATCGCAATCGGCTTTGCCTGGAAAATCGATTCATCAGCAAACAACTCGACGCGGAAATCGACCGGTGTAACGAAACGCTTGATCGACTCTTCAGCCGGCAGCGGCTTTTGCATCAGATTCAGCGTCTTTCCCCGGCCGGCGGCGTAATTGGGGATCTGGGGCCCGACATCGACATAGTCAAACGGTGGTTCGCCTTCGGGCAACGGTGTCATCGCGGGCGGGACAAACTCACGTGCTGCCGTCGGCGTCTGCAGTTCACCCGCGACCGTTGGATCGCCGCCACAAGCCCAGCGGATGCCGCGCTCCACCAAGTTATGAAAGCCGGGGTTGCTCCAGGTCCGGTGATCGTGCCCCCAGGCCGTATAGAACACTCGTCCTGCGCCGTGCGTCCGCACCCAGGTCCACGGCTCGCGTTCGTTCCCAGGCGCCTGCGGCTCGCCACGCCGATATTCCAACACCACTCGGTTTTGTTGGTTGTGACGATGGTGCACATAGGTTTCATCCCAACTGCTAAAGGGGTTGAAACCTTCTAAAATCGGATGTGGCTCCTCCCCCAGTTCCGTCGTAAACACGCCGGTCCCATGTCGTTGGAACTGGGCACCCATCAGCGCAACGATGCGGGCATCGTTCCGAAAACAGAAGGTAGCGCTGTGCAGCGGTATAAAACCTTTGCCGGACTGGACAAATTGCAACAGCGCATCGGCCTGCTCCCGCTCGATGGTATCGATGTTCGCATACAACACCAATCCAGCGTAAGGAGCCAGGTTTTGCTCACTGAGGATGCCGACATCGTCGGTATAAGTCAGATGGATCCCCCGCTTCTCCAGTTGCGGTGCGAGCTGCGCAAACCGCTGTGCTGGACGGTGCAGACCATTGTCGCCCAGAAACACCAACTGGAGCGCCGCATCAGCAGCGATCAGTGAGGAGGCCGGCAGCAGTGCCAGCGTTAACAGGAGCAGAAGTCCACCAGATCGAGCGAGGGATTGCATCTTGGATACCGATCGATGAGGCATGAAGGATAAGATTGAGCAGTGCAGCTCTGGATGGAAGAACTCGGCTTATCCGAGCGTGAAGTCAGGCAGACGAACAAGTTCGCCGCCTTTGAGTGCGGATTCGTGAGCGCAAATCCCCACACAGGTCCAGTTCGCGCTTGTCACCGCATTGGGCCGTGGATCACGATCTTCTAGCAGGGCGGTCACAAACTCGTGGACCAGGTGCGGGTGGGAGCCGCCGTGGCCACCGCCTTGAATGAACGACAAGTGTTCGGCGTCGTGGATTTCCGCCGGCTGGGTGAACCGCCGTATTGGCTCGGGCAGCAGGTGCGCGAAGTCGGGGACGGTGATCTTTTCAGGAATCTCATGCTCGGGCTTTTTAGCCGTGTGCAAAATATGAGGTTCGTTTTCGACCAGCGACCATTCAAAGCTCTTCTTGGTGCCATACACATCAAAGCTTTCGCGGTACTGGCGAGCGACGTCGTACAGGAACCGCCAGATATGCGCGACCAAGTCGCTGTCTTTGAGCTTGATGTGGCAACTTTCGACGGCAAAGCGATTGCCTGACTTCTGGGCGATGTCGTCCCGGACCGTCCCTGAACCGAAGCAGCTGACCGACTCGGCCAGCGCTCCGGTGAGCGCCAAACAGGGGCTGACCACGTGAGTCGCGTAGTGCATCGGGATCATCTTTTCCCAGTAGCTTGGCCAGCCGTCCATGTCTTGCGGGTGCGACGCGGCCAGGTGCTGGATCTTGCCGAGTTCACCTCGTTCGTACATGTCTTTGATGAACAGGAACTCGCGGCTGTAGACCACGGTTTCCGCCATCATGTACTTCAGGCCCGTCTCGGCCACTTTCTCGACGATCTGCCGACATTCGTCGATCGTGGTCGCCATCGGCACGGTGCACATCACGTGCTTACCAGCGTCGAGCGCCTGCAACGACATCCAGGCGTGATCCGGGATCGGGCTGTTGATGTGGACAAAGTCGACTTCCGGGTCAGCCAGCACGTCTTCGTAGCGTGTGTAACGTTTGCCAACGCCGAATTGATCACCGACCTTGTTCAGTTCCGCCTCGTTGCGGCGGCACAGAGCGACAACGTTCGCCTGTGGATGTGCCTGGTAGATCGGGAGGAACTCGGTGCCGAACCCGAGGCCAATCATCGCGACATTTACCGACTGCTTCATCGTGAACAGCTTTCCTGGCCACCCATCGGGAGGCCTGCGAGGATGCGGGACAAAGGAGCGAGGCGGACGGCGACGACGTTGCTGTCCGCCTAGTGATTCATTCTCCACCATTGTGACAGCTCGGTGGCAGCCTGCCAGACGAGCAGGCGGAGAAATCGGGCTTCTGCCACATGGGCCTTGCCGCGGACTGGCATTGCGGACACGATAGCGGGTCAATCGGTCCGATTGAAAAACCGCTGTCTCGCTCGTTCGCCCTACAACACATCCCGCTGATGTCTTCGACGCCCCTTGCGATCGTACTCGCTGCAGGCAAAGGAACTCGCATGAAGAGCGAGCTTCCCAAGGTGCTGCTGCCGGTGTGCGGTCGCCCGATGATCCATTTCGTTCTCGACGCACTTGATGCAGCCGGATTCTCGCGAAAGGTCGTCGTGATCGGCCACCGCGGCGACTTGGTGCGACAAGAGCTCGCTGGCCGCAGCGACGACCTCGCATTTGTGGAGCAAACCGAGCAGCTCGGCACCGGCCACGCCGTGATGCAGTGCGCCAGCCACCTCGCTGACCACGACGGCCCGGTGATCGTGGTTGCCGGCGACTCGCCGCTTTTGCAGTCATCGAGTCTGCAGAAGTTGCTGACGCATTTTGACGCTCAGCAACCGGCGCTGCTGCTCGGCACGCTGATCAAGGACGATCCCACCGGCTTGGGACGCATCGTCCGCGACAGCGAAGGCAACTTCATCGGCATCGTCGAGCACAAGGATGCCAGCGATGAGCAGCGGTTGATCCGCGAAGTCAACATGAGCACCTACCTGTTCCGCGGGCCGGACCTCGTCGCTGCGCTAGCCAAGCTCGGCAACCAGAATGCCCAGCGAGAGTACTACCTCACCGACTGCGCAGCGATTCTGCATCAGGCCGGCCGTCCCGTGGAGGCCCTGCCGGTGCTGGAACCCTGTGAGTCGCTCAGCATCAATGACCCAGAGGAGTTGCGGCTGGTCGATGAAAAGATGCGCGAGCTCGGTTATCCGGTGGTGACAGCATGACGCGAGAACTAAAAGTCTTCAGTGGCCGGGCCAATCCAGCACTGGCCGATGAGATTTGCCAACACCTGCACCTCAAACCGTCGGCGGTTTCGCTCGGGAAGTTTCCCGATGGCGAGAACTACTGCCGGCTGGAAGACGACGTCCGCGGCCGGGACGTGTTCATCGTTCAGCCGACTTGCCCGCCCTGCAACGATCACTTGATGGAACTGCTCATCATGATCGACAGCTGCAAACGGGCCAGCGCCAACCGAATCACCGCCGTCATTCCGTACTTCGGCTATGCCCGGCAGGATCGCAAAGACGAAGGGCGAGTGCCGATCACCGCCAAGTTGGTCGCCAACATCATCACCCGCGCCGGCGCCGATCGAGTGCTGGCGATGGACCTGCACGCTCCGCAGATCCAGGGATTTTTCGATGTCCCGGTGGACCATCTGTATGCGGCGCCGGTGCTCAACGAATCGTTCCTTCGCCGCGGCTTGGCCGCCGAGCGAATCGTCGTGGTCAGCCCGGATGAAGGCAGCATCAAGCGTGCGGTCGGACACGCCAAGCGGCTCAACGGTGCGATCGCGATTGTCGATAAACGGCGGACCAGCGCGATGGAAGTCCGCCAGAGCACGATCATCGGCGGACCGATCGAAGGCAAAGTCGCCGTGATGTTCGACGATATGATCAGCACCGCGGGATCGATTTGCGGCGCCGCGCGGCTCGTCAAGAAAGCCGGAGCCGAAGAGATCCACATCGCTTGCACCCACGGCATCCTCTGCGGGCCAGCGATTGAGCGTCTGCGTGACGCACCGATCGATTCGATCGCGATCACCAACAGCATCCCGCTGCCACCGGAAAAGCACCTGCCCAACATGCACGTGCTCAGCGTCGCCCCGCTGCTGGCCGAAGCGATCAAGCGGATTCACCACGATCAGTCGATCAGCGCCATGTTCCGCGAAAGCAGCGGCTGACCCTAAACGTCAGCTCGGCGACCCAATTTCGGCAGCCGCAAGCAAGCTAGCGGCTGCATCGCACCTGACTGCCAGAGTCGGGCTGCCTAGGTCGAACTGCCCGGCTTGATTGCCGGGCTGCTAACCGGCGCGTCGAATGAACGCCGCATCAGCCGGATCAGTTCGCGACAGAAATCGGGCAAATCATCGGGCCGGCGACTGGTCACGTGGTTGCCATCGACCACGACGGCAGCGTCTTCGTAGATCGCTCCGGCATTCACGAGGTCGTCCTTGATCCCTGGCGATCCGGTGACGCGGACGCCGCGGTAAACGCCCGCTGAAATCGGAATCCAACCGCCGTGGCAGATCGCAGCGATCGGTTTACCGGCTGCCTGAAAGCCGCGGACCAGTTCCAAGACCTGCGGATCTCGGCGGAGCTTGTCGGGCATAAACCCGCCCGGAACCACCAGCGCATCGAAATCCGCTGCGTTCATATCCGCAATCGCGGCATCCGAGACGCAGGGGTAGCCATTTTTGCCCATGTAGGTTTTCCCAGCCTCAGGTCCAGCAAGTAGGGTCTGCGCCCCAGCTTCCTCGAGCCGCAGCTTGGGATACCACAGTTCCAGGTCTTCGTAGATATCGCCGGTGAAGATCAGCACCCGCTGGCCAGCCAGCGAGCGATCGTGGTCGGTGGATTCGCTTGACATCCCGGTTCAGCTCCCGAACTGGTAAATCGTGATCTGCTTGTACTCTTCACCTGGGCTGAGCCAAATCGCTGGGAAGTTCGGCTGATTGACGCTGTCGGGAAAGTACTGAGCTTCGAGGCAAAACGCGCCGCGGTGCAGGTAGGTTTTGCCGCCTTTGCCGGTTTGGCCAAACAAAAAGTTGCCGCTGTAGAACTGCAGCCCGGGTTGGTCCGACAGCACGGTCAGGGTGCGTCCGCTGTTCGGTTCACGCACCTTCGCGATCGCCCGCACGCCGCTGTCAGGGTTTTGCAGCACGTAGTTGTGGTCGTAGCCCTTGGCTCCGGTGTTGGTGAGCGATTCAATCCGCGCCCCGATCGCCGTGGGCTTGCGGAAGTCCAGCGGCGAACCATCGAGCGGTGCAATCTCACCGGTCGGAATCAATTCTTCATCGGTCGGCGTGTAGGCGTCGGCCATGATCTGCAATTCATGATCGAGAATCGTGCCGTTGCCATGGCCCGCGAGGTTGAAGTAGGCGTGGTTGGTCACGTTGATCGGTGTGAGCAAATCCGTGGTGGCGGAGTACCGAATGGCCAACGAATTGTCGGCGGTCAGGGCAAAGCGGACACCGAAATGCACGTTGCCGGGAAAGCCTTCTTCGCCGTCGGGGCTGAAATACGTGAACTGCACCGCGGCAGTGCCCGCCTCACTTTCACTTCGGTCAACCTTGCCTTGCCAGACGACCTTGTCGAGGCTCCGCTTCGCTCCACCGTGCAGGGTGTGCTTGCCATCGTTGGCAGCGAGCCGATAAGTCTCGCCATCGATTTCAAACTTCGCCCCACCGATACGATTGCACACTCGACCGGTGGTGCAACCGAAATACTGATTGGCTTCGGACTCGTAGCCAGCGACATCGTCAAAGCCGTTGACGACATCGACCATCTGGCCATCGGCACCTGGCACGAGGATCGATCGAATCGTGGCACCGCGAGAAATGATGTCCACGACTAACCCGCCATCACCGCGAAGCCGGAACTGCTCGACCGCGACCCCGTCAGCGGTTTGTCCAAACGGCGTGACCTCCACTTCGGCCGCGGGTGCGACGGTCGTGAGGACGGCAACCGAGAGCCAGGCCGTGAAAGTTCGCAGCACGTGATGAGATCGCATGATGGGATTCGCGTAGGGGAGGAGGCGGGAGAAGCAGAACCGTGACCAAGGAGCTTAGCCACCAAGATAAGGCTTAACCCTTGGAAAAAACACGTTTGACTTCTTCCAGGCTGGTCAGGCCACGGGCCACAGCCAGAATCGCTTCGGACTGCATGCCGCGGAAACCTTCAGCCTGAGCGATTTTGGTCAACTGCGCCACATCGCGAGTCTTCAGCAGCGCGGCGCGGAATTGGGGTCCTGGCCGGAGCAGTTCGAAGATTCCGACCCGGCCCTTGTAGCTCCGCGCTTGGCAGGCAGCGCACGGCGGAATCGGTGCGGGCTTGCCATTGGCGTCAACTTGCTGCTCGATCGGCGGCATCACAAAGGCTTGATACAGCATCGCCACACGCCCTGGCGGAATCCCGAGCTTCTTGAGCATCGCGGCCGATGGCTGAAAACCGACTTTGCACTCATCGCAGAGCCGGCGGACGATCCGCTGATTGAGCACCGCCTTGACGGTGGAGGCAAAGTGCTTGGCCGCGGCGGGATACTGCGCGCAGATCCGCACACAGGCGTCGACCGCCGAATTGGCGGAATAACGCATGATCACCTGCTTCTCGTTATTGGCCGCCTGCTCCAGCGCCGTCGCCAGCGTCGCGTCATCGGGGATGCTGGGCAGCACAAACACGTCGGGCTCTTTGAGGATCATCTTGCGAATCAACTCGCTCCCCGTCAGCCCGGTCGATCCGCCGTAGTAGTTCGGCGAGATATTGATGATCTCAAGCTCACGATCATCATCGGGCTCGATCGACTGGAAGTCGCGGATCAGACGGTCGGCGGCATTGATGGCGACGTTCCAAGTCGAGGTCAGCCCCATTGCCCGCGGCGAGCTGATCACGACGCTGGAGTTCTCGCTGTTGAGCGTCTCGCGCAGTTGCTGGATCATCGTGTCGCGCATGCCCAGGTCGCTGAGCGTGCTAAACGGAATCTTTTCGGGATCCAGCCGTACCAGAACCCGCTCACCGCCAGCGGTCCCCTGACTCTGCAAGGTCAACAGGTACTTGTCCTTGTTGAGCTTGGCTTCGCACTTGCCTTTTTGAGCGCTGCGACGGTCGGCGGCATTGAGTTGGCAGACCTGCTTCAGCGTCACCAGCATCGCATCGCCAACTTCACGGGTCAGCGGCGGCAGTTGCTCCCACTGGCCATCGATTTGGTAGCGGACCGCACAGGCTGCCTGCGTGTAATCGAGCATCATCTGCGTGGCGCGCGACTGAATCATGTGCCCCACCTGGCCGGTCGCGACCGGATGCCCGAAGCCTTGGCGGGCCTGGATCAAGAGCGCCTGCTGCTGGGACTTGTCAGCGATGATGGGAGTGAGAGTTACCGGAGGCGCGGTCTGCCAAATCTGGATTTCTTGCTCGGCGGCTGCCATCGAATGTCAGGGGTGATCGGTGACGGATAGAAACAGAACATGCGGCGTTTGACCAGGATAATTCGGGAAGTTACGAAAACTCCCCGGCCCTCGGCCCAACGCCACACAAAGGAAGCACAGCTTAGATGATCCCCGGCGCTTTGACGTCGATGCCCTTGAGGGCCATCTTCAGCAAGTCCTTGTTCGGAGCCACGGCAAACGCGGTTGGCCGATCGATCAATTCGTCGTCGATCAACTGCTTGAGGCTCATCGTAAAGTCTTGCATCCCGTCTTCGGCACCGATGCGAATCGCATCCGGCAACTTGTTGTCTTGCCCTTCGAGGATCAGTTTGCGGACGATCGGGTTGAACGTCATCACCTCACAGGTCGGCACACGGGCTACCCCAGGGCGAATGCTCTTGAGCAGTTTCTGGGCGATGATCCCCTTCATGTTGAAGGCGATCGCACTGCGAATCGCGCCGTGCATTTCCTCGGGGAACAAGTCCAGAATACGTCCAATTGTCGTCGCTGCGCTGGCGGCGTGAATCGTACCGAACACCAGGTGCCCCGTTTCGGCGGCGTGAATCGCCGTCATAAACGTCTCCTCATCACGCAACTCACCGACGAGGATGATGTCCGGGTCTTCACGGACGGCGTGCTTCATCCCCACTTTGAAGTCGACCACGTCTTGGCCGATTTCCCGTTGGTTGATCAAGCATTTGTCTTCGGTGTAGACAAACTCGATCGGGTCTTCGAGCGTGAGGATGTGTTTGCGATAGATGCTGTTGATGTAATTCAGCATCGAGCCGATCGTCGTGCTCTTCCCGCTACCGGTCACCCCGGCCAGCAAAATCATCCCCTGCTCATAATGACAGAGCTGCTCGATCGATGGGGGCAGGAACAACCCCCTGAAGTCCGGGATGTAGTTATTGATACGGCGAGCCACCAGGCCGATCTTGCCGAGCTGCTTCAGGATGTTGATACGAAACCGCCACGACACGCCGTCGATATCGACAACGTACGCAAAGTCGGCTCCCCCCTCGCGGTCAAAGATCTCCAGGTTGCGGTCGTCCATCATCGGGATCAGCAACCGCACCATCTCTTCGTTCTCAATCGGCGGCCGATTGAGCGGGCGCAGCTCGCCGCGGACACGAACCATCGGCGGCTGACCGACCTTGAGGTGCAAGTCCGAACCTTCGAGTTTCACCAGCGCCCGGAAGATTTTGTCGACTTCCAGCGGCTCACGATGGTGCAACAGCGAGGATTCAAGACGCTTGATCGTGGCTTCGCGATCCGCGCGCACCACCGGAGCTGGAGCGGCGGAACCGTTGTGATGTGACATACGAACCGTAAACTGTGAGAAGAATGAGCGCCGGACAGGACCATGTGCAGTCTATTCTAGGCAACTTACCCAAGGACTCAAGAAAGGCCCGACTAGCGGCGTCTTTCCAGCTCCTCAGCCGAGCTTCCTTAAAATAACTCGCTTTGCGGGTTGATCAGCAACGACATCGCCAGCCTGCAAAGCTCACCGGCCGACCGACCGCCGGGGAGTCGCTGCTGCATGAACCCTCCTAACCATAGACCATCCCACGCGACTCGTAGCTCAGCGGCACCGAAAAACTTGCCGTTGCTGCCAGGTTGGCGGTGTTCGCCACGATCCGGCATGACCTCAGGCGGCTTCTCTGAGGCGTGATGCGGATGCTCAGCGTCCGAGACGGGGATTTCGATCTTGACGAATCGGCCCCCCGTGCGAGACTTTAACGGTCGGTCCGCCGTAGCGTTAGTGCGCTCGGCCACTCGCTCGGCTCTCTGTGATTGGCAGCACTCTGTGACTGGCGTTTGATGCTCTCGGCCGTCTCATCTCTTTTTGCTCGCCACCAGCGTTTGCTGGGCGTTGCGTTGCTGATGGCCGCGGTGCTGGTCGCCGCTGGTTGGCCGGCGCTCGCTTCGTCGGCTGCCGTCGCTCAGTCGGCCGCCGTTGGCGATGGGATGGCTTCCGCTGATCGCGCGCTTCCCGCCGATTGCCCGCCGGATTGCCAATACCAGTGGTCGGGACATTCGTTCGCGTTGCCCAATCCAGGGCAATCCCATCAGGGGCAACTGCCGCCGGTGCGTCTAGCTATCGCGTTTGGCGACTCTGCGTGGAACGCGATCGCTGCGGATGTGGGCTGCGCGGTGGTGATCACCGCACAGCGTGTCGGTGCCGGGCAATCCGCCCTCCGTTCGGCGCCGCTTTGGGGTTCGCTTCAGGTCCAAGGGGTTCGATTGCAGATTTGATCGCTGCCAGGCAGCGTTCGTTCTTCTTCCTGCAATCCCGTTTTGAAGCTTCGCTTCACAGACACTGCCTGGCCAGTTGCCGCTACGCGTGCAGCGGTTTGGCCAGGGTATCTGTCCCCTGTTTACCTGACATTGTGAACTCACCATGGCCCTCAAAATCGATCAACGTACGCTTACACCTGCTGGTCCCATCGTCAGCGAGACCGATGCTCCTGCGTCACAGCCATCCTCGACCAATGCCGACTATGCGCGGCTGATGACGAAGCTGACCACGGGCGACCGCAGCCCCAAATCGCTCAACGCCCTCGGCGTGTGTCATCTCCGCCTGGGAAATTACTCCGAGGCGGTGCGGATCTTCCGCGGCATCACGTTGCAATCGGGCTGCACCTGGGAACGCGAGGATGTCCCGCCGTTGTACCGCCGCAATTTTGCGACCGCGCTGCTGCTGGACGGCCTACCAGGCGGTTGTCTGTCAGTTCTGCAGACGCCCGAACTGGCCAGTCACCCGCGGTCCCGCGAGATCTTTGCCGCGATCAAACGCTGGGAAAAGTCACTGACGTTCTTCCAACGTTGGGATTGGCGGCTCAATGGCGTCACACCCAAGAACTGCCACATCCCGATCGATTTTGAGCCGGGTGAGTTCGAATAACCGCTGCTCACGCTGCCGCTGCGGGCTTGAGGTCCGCAGCGGCAGCTGAATTGCCCTGTCCGGGCTGAGTGCCGCAGGCACAGCGAACCCCTAGGCCCGGCGGTTGGCCGCCGGTCGGAGGGACAGGACCGGTGACTAAGAGCGGTCGATTTGGCTGTGCGAAGCGCGCGGCCGCCATCGAGGCGCCGCGGCGGCCCGAATGCAGCACCGAATGAGCTGCAGGGCGTTAGGCAGCGTCATACCAACCAAACTCATCGCTACCGTCTCCGTCCCAGTCTCCAACGACTGGACGAGCATCCGCGCTCGGCTTGGGAATCCGGATCTGGAGGTCATTGCCGGTGATCCGCCGGTCGCCATCGCTGTCGATGATCCACAGATCTCCGCGCACCACTCCGATGTTGGTAATTCCGTCACCGTTCCAGTCGCCAGCGATGGGGATGTCGCCAGGTTGACCGAATTGCACCTTATCGTCGCGTTCGGTTAACCGCCCGTCACCATCGCTGTCCAACATCCACAACCCAGCCCGGAACACGGCGATCGAATCGATCCCGTCGCCATTCCAGTCTCCGGCAATTGGCGTGTCGGGTTGGTCGCCGTAGCGGAACACATGGTCGATGGCATCGGCACGCATCGGCCCACGACTGCCACGTCGTAGCACTCGGTCTTGCTCAGGTTCCAGAGCGACGTAGGTTTCGCCGCGGACATAGTCGCGCCGCCGCGTGTTGGCTGGGGTAGGCAGACCGGGATCTTCGACGATCACCTCGGGGTCGCGTTCCCACTGACGGCCAAAGATCGCGATGTCGGCCTTGCCGTCGCCATCCCAGTCACCGACAACAGGCCGGTCCAAGGCGGTCCCCATCCGCAACCACAAGTCACCTTCGTCCCAAATGCCATTTCCATTGAGGTCGACAAACCACTGGCCGGCGGCAAACACGGCGACCTCATCCACGCCATCCCCGTCGAAGTCCCCGACCAAGGGAATCGAATCGGCGTCACCGAGCGTGATTTCGTGTCCCACATCGACACGATTGCCTTGACGGTCGACGAGCGTCCAGCGTCCGGATTGTTTATTCCCCGGAGCAAACATCTCCTGGAGCATTTTGCTCGAAACCTGCTTGACGCCGCCTTCCGAGCCGGTCCCCCGCGGAAAACCACCATTGATAATGCTCAAGTGCCAGGTCACCGGGTACTCGGTATCGGCCACGATCGGCCGCCGCAAATACTGCGTCTCAGCAAATGCGAACACCTTATAAGTATCCAGCAGCGGTTCTTGCACCGGTGCGGGCTTATACACAATGCTTGGCAGCGGTGCCGGCGGCACCGGCGGAATCGGCATGTATGTGAGGATTTCGCTGAAATTGTTCTCTTGTGACTCTCCCCCCGCATTCAAAGTCACATTAAGGATCGCATCGTAGCGAGGATCAGTATCCGGGTTAGCCGAAAGCAATTTCCACAAGGCCAACAACTGTGGGTTGTTCGCTAAATCGCCTGCGTTGACCGCCCAACCGCCGGTGGTACCGGGCGTGTCGAGACCATCGATATAGCCATCGGGCTGAATCTGATAGATATGATAGACGCCTGGCGGCAGCCCAATAAATTCATAGTAGCCGTTGCTGTCGGTAACGACTTGGATGATCCCCTCATAGATCCCGGCCAGTGCGCGATCCGCTGAGACGGGACGCCCATCGGCATCCCGCAGTTGCAGGATCACACCCGGCAGCGGCTTATCTCCCGGACCACGAACACCATCTTGATGATTGCGGAGGTCTTCTGGATGGGGTGCGCCCGGTAGCGGCAGCGGTGAACCGTCTTGGAACACATAGCCGGAAATCGAACCGGGCGGGATTTCAGCAAAGTCGTAGTCGACGGCATTGGCTCCGCCGGGCAGCACGATCGCCGAGATTAAGTCCTCGAGCGAATCATCACCGCCGAGGCTGCCGGCCGATTGCCCACCCTGGAAATACCCCTCCGGCTGCAATTGGTGCAGTGAGTAGGTCCCTGGCCGCAGCCCCGTGAACTGGTAATGCCCGTTGGCATCGGTCCGGGTGGTCGCGATCACGCGATCAGTCGCGTCACGCAGCTCGATCACCACCCCCTCCAACGGCCGCTCGCCTGAATCACGGCGACCGTTTTGGTTGTTGTCGAGGTAGACATGCCCTGCGATCGTGGCCGGCAACTTCTCACAGAAGTTGTAGTCGGTTAATTGCGCTCCGGGGCCGACTGGGATTTCAGTGATGACGTCGCTGCCCTCGGCCCGGCCGCCACCGCTGCCCGGCCTCGCAGCGCCGCTGAAATAGCCCTCCGGCTGAGTCTCCACAACTCGGTACTGTCCGGGATCAAGCCCCTCGAACTGATAAAAGCCATTGCTGTCGGTACGCGTGTAGGTGACCAACTGGCCAGCGCCGTCGAACAGCTCAATCAGCACTCCGGCGAGCCCTGTTTCGTGCTCTTGCCGCACGCAGTCGCCGTTTCCGTCAACAAACACGTAACCGCTGAGCGACCCCGGCAGCAGTTCCCCGAAGTTGTATTCGGTCAAGATCGCACCAAAGGCGATCGGGATCTCCGAGATCACGTCGTCGACGGTGGCATTGCCGCCCGCTGAACCGGCTTGCTGACTGCCTTGCAAGTAACCGGCCGGCTGGCTTTGCCGCACCGTGTACTCGCCCTCGGGCAGGAAGCTAAAACGGTAGAAACCTCGGGCATCGGTGGTCGCCGTGGCCACGACCTTGCCACTGGAATCGATTAAATCGACCCGCGTTCCGGCGATCGGGGTTTCGCCGGCATCGCGTCGCTGATTGTTGTTTTGGTCGACGTAGACGTAGCCCGAGATCTCGGCCGGCGGCTTTTCGCAGAAATCGTAGTCGACGGCGACTTCGCCTGAACCGAGCGTGATATTGCCGATCCGGTCGGGCGATTCTTTCACACCGCCAGCCGAACCAGGCTTGGCCGTGCCCGAGAAGTAACCTTCGGGCTGCGTCTCGACCACGGTGTAGGTGCCCGGAGGCAGGCCTTCAAACTTGTAGCGGCCTTCGCTGTCGGTCTGCGTCCGCGCGACTTCGCGACCGCTCGAGTCGAGCAACCGAATGGTCACGCCCGAAAGCAACTGCTCCCCGGGGTCATAGGTGCAGTTGCCGTTGGCGTCCAAGTGCACGCGGCCAGCCAGCGATGCTGGCTGCAACTCGCCGAAGTTGTACTGAGTCAATTCGGCGCCGAAGTCGATCGGAATCTCTGAGATCACGTCGGCTACCGACGCGTTGCCACCGCCCGAGCCAGCTTGCTGGCTGCCCTGAAGGTAACCGGTCGGCTGAGTCTGACGGAGTGTGTATTCGCCCTTCGGCAGGAAGCTGAAGCGATAGTAGCCGCTGCTATCGGTGGTCGTCGTCGCCACGATCTTACCTGAAGCATCAATCAGGTCGATGCGGACACCCGCGATCGGAGCTTCACCGGCATCACGCCGCTGGTTGATGTTCTGGTCGACGTAAACGTAGCCGGAGATCTCGGCCGGCGGCTTTTCGCAGAAATCGTAGTCGACGGCGACTTCGCCTGAACCGAGCGTGATATTGCCGATCCGGTCGGGCGATTCTTTCACACCGCCAGCCGAACCAGGCTTGGCCGTGCCCGAGAAGTAACCTTCGGGCTGCGTCTCGACCACGGTGTAGGTGCCCGGAGGCAGGCCTTCAAACTTGTAGCGGCCTTCGCTGTCGGTCTGCGTCCGCGCGACTTCGCGACCGCTCGAGTCGAGCAATCGAATGGTCACGCCCGAAAGCAACTGTTCCCCGGGGTCATAGGTGCAGTTGCCATTGGCGTCCAAGTGCACGCGGCCCGCCAACGATGCCGGGCGGAGTTCGCCGAAGTTGTAGTTCACCCCCGTCTGACCCTGGCGCAGGTTCACGCCGGTGATCAAGTCGCCGGGGTTCACCGCGGTACCGACCTGCACGCCATCGATTGTGCCGGCCTGGTCGAGCCCGTCGAGGTAGCCGACTGGCTGCACTTGGCGGATCGAGTAATTCCCAGGCAGGACGTCGTTGAACTCGTAATACCCTTGCGCATTGGTCTTGGTGGTGGCGACGACTTGCCCATCCAAGTCCACCAGCTCAATGGTGGTTTGCGGGATCGCTTGCTCGCCTGTATCGCGGCGACCGTTCTGGTTTTGGTCATGGTAGACGTAACCTGAAATTCGGCCCGGAGCGGCTTCGCAGAAGTCGTAGCGCGATGCCGTTCCACCGGCGGGCAGCTCGATGTTGCGAATCAAGCCGCCGCCTTCAGCCACACCGACTCGCACACCGTCGATCAGGCCGACATGGGCCTTGCCGTCGATCAGCCCTTCGGGTGTAACTTCGATGACGCTGTAGATTCCCTTGGGAACATCTTCGAAGCGGTACTGGCCCGCCGCGTCGGTGGTCGTGCGTGCGATCGTCACTCCGCCTGGGCCGACGAGAATGACTTCAACGCCTTCCAGCGGGGTGCTGCGGCCATCGTCGCGGCCACCGCAGTCTTCGCCCGGCGGTGCCAGGTAGACGCCGCCGGTGATGATCCCGCGCGGCAGCTCACCAAAGTCGTAGTTAATCCCGCGACTGTTGCCGAGCAGCCGGACTCCGCGAATCGCGTCGCCAGGCTCGTCGGCAACGCCCACCGTGCGGCCGTCGACGGTCCCTGGGCGATCCCGACCATCATCCAGACCGGCGGGCTGAGTGACTTCGATGATGTCGTACAGCCCCGGCGGTAGCATCGTGAAACTGTACGAACCATCGGCAGCCGTGACGGTCTCGATCGGTGAAATCGGAGCCAGGGTATCGCGTGGCACCAAGCGGATAACGACTCCGCCCAGCCCTTGCTCGCCTGGATCGCGGCGGCCGTTGTCGTTGTCATCGCGGTACACAAAACCCGATACACTCGCCGGTTTCGTTTCGGCAAAGTCGTAGTTCACCGCATGCAGGTCACCCAGCGGAATGTTGATTCCGGTCAGGATGTCGCTGCTGGCTGCGCGGCCCACGCGTTGGCCATCGATCAAACCGACCACCGCGCCGACGCTGTAGTAGTTCTCGGGCTGCGTCTGCACGACTTGGTATTCGCCCGGCATCAAACCGAGTTCGGTGCCGAAGCGGTAGCCACCGTTGGCATCGGTAACCTGAATGTGTCCGGTTTCGACGAACTTTCCAGTCGCTTCGTCTTTGCGGAGCAGCGTGACCAGCACGCCCGGCAGCACCGCTTCGCCTTGGTCGCGTTTGAGGTTCAGATTGTTGTCGGCCCAAACGGTCCCGGCGATCGAAATCGGCTTAGGGGTTTGCAGAGCATGCGCGACTGCCGCGGCAGAGCGGCTAGGACGGCTATCGCCAGGGGCACCTTCGTCCGGCGGGATCCGCAGGCCAAACTCCTTGGCCGGATCGCCGTAGTCGTTGACGAACAACCCTTCAGCGACCACCTGCTCGTAGTGCGGCGCGACAAAGATCGCTGAGAAAATCGAATCCTGAAACTCTTGACCGCTGGCGATCACGTCCAGAGCCGCATTGAAGCGGTCCAGATCACCGTGCATCCGCAGCACTTCATCGGTGTCGATCGAAAACTCCAGCAGGTCACCGGCCTTGAAGTTGGTCAGCTTGACCACCAACTCCGTCGTGCCGTCTTCGACGGTGGCGACGACGTCGATCTTCTGACCGGTGACCGAGTCGATGTGCCGAATCTTGAAGGGGTGCCAGCCCGCCTTGCCGCGGCCGCCGGCAGCGGTGTCGAAGATCAAGTCGCCGATCGACAGTCCATCCTGATCCTTATCCGTGGAAATGCGGAACTCGGTCAGCTGGGTTCCTGCGGCGCCACCGGTGAATGAGAGGATGAACCGGTCGGCGATCTCATCGCTGCCCCAACTGCCATCGCTCTCCAAATAGTCGGTTTCGATGTAGACGATCCCGACGTGAATCGGATCCGCAGCCATCAGATTTCGGGACTCCAACCGCTCGGCGCGCAACGGCCGGCGCACCGCTGTCAAACGCGATTCGCTGCTGCGCGTGACCGTAGCCGACCGGGTGTAGCCGGAGCGGTTGAAGATTCTGATGGGACTCCACATGAAAGAGGCACCTCCGTGTGCCTGAAATGATTCGCAATCCGACATCCTTGTCGGTCATCGTTTGCCCGCGAGCCGATGAAACTCGATCTTCCCAGACGTGAGCGTGCTCAGCGTTTCCCGTCCTCAGCCGGTTCCTTTTCAGCCACTCGCTCACCCGCCCTGCGGCTGACATTCCATTTTCGCACCGTGGCGTCGAAACCTCCGCTATACAGCCAACCGTTGCAAAACACCAAGGAACTGATCGAGCCTTGATGACCGTCGAGGTGGTCGATGATCTCGCCGCTCGCGCAGTCCACAATCCGAATGCGATTGTCGCTGCCCGCCACCGCGATCTGAGTACGGTCGATGGCGGCCATGGTAAACAGCTTGCACGGCAACAGATCGATCCGCTTGACCACCCGGTGCTGATTGAGGTCGAAGATCGTCGCCGCTCCGTCTTCGGCGACGGTCGCCGCCAGTTCGGTTCCGGGCAGGAACACCAGGTCGCGGACTCGGCTGGTATGAATCGGAAACTCGCCGAGCGGGCGGGCGTCACGTGTATCGTAAAGGTACAGCGTTCCCGACCGACCGCTGACGGCGAGTCGCCCGCCAGCGGCGTCATAGGCCACGCCGCGCAGGTCCGAGCACTGGCAATGCAACTGCGGTTGAGAACTGCTGCCAAAGAGCATCAGGTCGGAATCGAAACCGACCGCAGCCAATTGCTTTCCGTCGGGCGAGAAGCGGACGCAAAACAACGTCGGCAAATCGTCGAGGCGTCGTGTTACGGCCCAATTCGCATTGCGGTCCCAGAGGACCAAGCTGCCATCGTTGCCGCCAGAAGCCAGGATATTGCTATCACATCGAAACGTGAGCGTGCGGACCAGATCGCGATGGGCGACCAGGCGGTCGTACTCACGCAGATCTCCGGCGTCGAGGATCCGGATCGAGGCGTCGTCTCCGGCCACGGCCAAGACCTCGCCACGCGGATCGATCGCCATCGCCGTGACCACCGGTGGTTGCCGGTGAGGGTTCAACGGCAGCAGGCGATAGGCCTGCGGGATCGACAACTCACTCGCCGTGGTCCAGCCCGCCGAGCGAGAGCTGGCGGCGAGCAGCGATGACACTAACAGCCAGCGGCGACGGCTCAGTTTCGTTTTGATCATGTCCGTACAATCCCCCGAAGTCCTTTCATCGGACTTTCAGTCGATAGGTCATCATCATTTCAGACAATTCCGTGGCCAGCGCTGCGGAAAATTGCCCCTACGGCAGAGTTGCGGCTTTCCTCATCGGGCGACCTGCGGCAAAATACGCGGGGGTGAGGAACGTCTGAGCTCTGTCGCTATAGCTCACTTACCTGCGCCTTGAACTTTTTCAACACTTTTACATTGCTTTTTTCGTGGAACGTCGCCTCCTCACCTGGTTTATCGCTTCAACCGCTTTTCTGGTGATCTACATGACGCTCAACGTCATGTTTGTTCCCCAGCCGCCGCGCCCCGCTGAGCGGGGAGCGCAGGCCGATGCCGTTGCGGAAAATGACCGAGCAGGAGAGCGGCCAGCCGGCCAAGATCCCGCCGCCGAAATTGCCCAAGCCGATCCTTCGCCCGCCGAACCAGCCGCAGATGCCGCCGATGAGCGGCCGCAAACGCCGACGCTGGTCACGCTCGGTTCCATGGACCCGGCCAGCGGCTACGCGATGCTGGTCACCCTCAATACCCGCGGCGGCGGCGTGGAGCGTCTGGAGCTGACCGAACGCAAGGACGACGGCCGGTTGAAGTACCGCCGCGTCGATGTGCAAAGCGGTTACCTCGGATATCTCGCGGCGGTATCCCACTCCAATAATCTTGGCTGCATCGTGCGCGTCGTCGGCCCCGGCACACCCGCCGCGCTGGCGACTCCGGTTGAAGCCGATGTCCCGCCAGGACTGCGCCCCGATGACCTGATCGTAGCTGTCGGTGGCAAAGCGATCGCGTCCGTCACCGATCTCGAAGAGCGGCTGAACGAGACCAAACCAGGCGATGAAGTCTCGCTGGAAATCGTTCGCAATCAGACGCCCCTGCGATTCACGACCCAGCTCACCGAGCACCCGCTGGACCTGCTCCGGCTGTCGAGCACCGGCGGCGACGAAGAAGTACGCGGCAACTATGACCAGCTCTCCTGCCGCGTCACGCTCAGCCAGATTGGCGAGCGCAGCATCCCCACCGGCCAAACCGCCATCGAAGGCCTGCAGTGGATCGGGAACGCCATCTACGACCATGAGCTCAGCAGGGAGGGTGACGTTCAGAACGAAGTCGTGTTCACGTTGCCTCTGTCGCAGGCCCAGCTCGGCGGCGACGCCACCGGACCGGTGCAGATCACTCGATCGTTCTCGATCCAGCCTGGCAGTTACCTGGTCGATATGGATATCAACCTCCGCAACTTGGGCGATCAACCGCAGCGACTGGCCTACCGCTTGGAAGGCCCCAACGGGATGACGCTCGAGAGCTGGTGGTACTCGACCAAGATCAGCCCGAACTTCTTTGGTGGCGCGGCGGCACGCGATGTCGTCTACAAGTCGGTTCGCGATGGCCACCGGCTGATCAGTGGCTATGACCTGCTCAAGCGGGCCAAAAACCAACCGCGCGACCCCAACCCCGTGATCTTCGGCGAAGACGAACCGGAACCGGCGCGTTTGCTCCGCTATGCCGGCCTCGACGCTCAATACTTCAACGTCGTCTACCTGCCGCCCGAAGGCACCGAAGCGTTCAAAACCTTCCGCCGCGCTGCGGCCACGCTCGTCGCCGATGCGGAAGCGATTCCGGTCCATCAAGAGCGGGCCGTCAACACCAGCTTCTTCCTCGACAGCCTCGTGGCCGAAGTGCCGCCGCAGGCCGCGATCCGCCAGCAACTGCGGATGTTCGCCGGGCCGAAGGAGCCGGACCTGCTGGCCGGGCTCGGACTGAGCGACAACATTGAGTACGGCTGGTTTGGCGG
>CALELC010000392.1 GCA_937904535.1 uncultured Planctomycetaceae bacterium | reverse complement strand
AACTTAATCAGCCGCAAAAAGACCTTGTCAACATTGCGGTAACGCACATCGATGGTCGGCCACGGATCGTTCCACACCCGCTCGGTCGTTGCGGAGGCTTCTTTGGCTTCGATCTGCTGGATCAGGTTGTAGCAGCGATTGGCGCCGACGCTGTCGGGAAACCGTGCCAGCCCCTGGCTGGCGATGCGGTGCGCTTCAGCCCAGTCGCCTTGTTCGTGAACGGTTAACGCCAGGTTGTGCAGTGCTCGTGTCGAAATCGGGTGCGATGCGTGAGCCGACTCAAATCGCCGCAGCGCTGCCTGGTAACGCGATGTCTTTTCATCGCCGATCGCATGGTTGTTGCCGAACTCGAGCCTCAGTAGGTCGGCATCCAGCCGGGCCGCCGGGTCTTCGTCATCTTGGTGAAACCGCAGCAGATCCTGGTATAGCCGGACGGCACGAAGCAACGGCGAACGCTCATCAGGTGCCTGCGGATTCCAGGCTAAAAAGTCTTCGCGCGAGGCGAAGATCGGGCTGTCGGCGGTCAATTCAAACGCGTTGCTGGCCAGCGTCGTCACCTGTTCGCCTGCCGAGTAGAACTCCAGTGCATGGTGGGCCAGCACGTCATACATCGTCGGGCGGAAACTGGTCGACGCGTTGCTGTCTTCCAGCAGCACCGCGTAGCTCTCCGTCGGTGTTGACTGCAGCAGTTCCTTGCCGGCCAAGGCAGCGGTGAACTGGTCATCGATCGCTTGCAAGATGCGCACGAGGTCCCAGGTCAGCATGTCTTCGTCCTGCGACTGCGACACCTGCGTCCGCTGGGCGAACTGCCAGCGATGTTGCTGAAAGAATTGCCACATCCAGTTGGCCAGGACGGCTTTCATCACCGGCTGCATCTCGGCCGGTGCGGTTTCGATTTCGCTCCGCAGCCGCCGGATTTGCAAGTCAGGCTGATCGGGCCGAATCGAACCTTCCAGGTCGATTTTGGTGGCGATCGCCCGAATCGCAGCGGGAAAATCCTTGGCCTCGGTCGCTTGGCGGATGAGCGGCTCGAGTTTTTCGATCGCCGTCTGAGGGCGGCCTTCGTTCATGGCTGCTTCAACTTCCTTCCACTGCGAATCGGTGCTAGCGGGTTTGGTCGCGAGCTGAGCAAAGGCACCCAGCGTCACGGTAATGAGCAGCAAAAACAGGGGGGCAATGAAACGACGAGTCACCGGAACAATCCTTAAGGTTAGACAAGATGCGATTGCTGATGTCGGGTGCCAACGCACCGCAGCCGCTGCCCTGCGGCTAGACGAGTATGCAGAGAGCTCAACGATGCACAGCGACTTTCCTTAGTCGATTTTCAAAGTTTTTTTGCTCTCTGAACCGCCGACGATTCAGTGAGAGTAGATCAATTGTCCTCAATGGTTCCGCCTAGCGATGAGCGCCCGATGAGGAACAATCGAGGCCAATGACTCTCCGTTGTCGGTTTCGCCGACCGCAGCACTGGGCGGTCGGACTATCTCCATTGTCGCCCACCGTGCCGGTAACGGAAGATGTCCGGGCCAAGATTCTGGTTCGGCGGGGCAGGGCGGCAGAGCAGGGCAGGGTGACTACCCGAGTTGCCACTTCTGCCGGCTGTAGGCGACTTGAAATCGGTGCCGCTGGGCATTGCGCTGGGAGCCGCTGCCTGGCTGAGCGACCAGCATTGCGAGTTCCACGCCGCACTTCGCGGCGTAGTGGAGCCGAGCCTGCATCAGAGCCAGTTGCGCCCCCTGTCCACGGGCTGAAGGGATCGTGCTTGCACCGGCCAACAAGGCGACATCGCCATGCAGATGCAGCGAACCCGTGGCGACCGGCTCGCCGCCGCGGCAGGCGAGGAAGCAGTGGACGTTCGCGGTCTGGGCGCTGAGCCGAGCAAACGGCTTGATGAAATCTTGATACTCCGGTGCATCGCTGCACCAGCCGTCGGAAGCAACCTGAGCCCACAATTCCACCTCGTCCTCACCGATACGGTGGACCTCGATGGCAGCATGGGGTGGCTCGACAATGCCGTTTAGCGAGCGGACCAAAACGTTGTCGAACTCCAGCGGCCGGTATCCGCGACGATGCAGCCGAGCGATCAAATCCGTGGCCGCCAGCGGACTGATGTTGTGAGCTACCGCGGCACCGAACTGCTGATAGAAGCCCTCGAGTTGCTCGAGTTCGGCTTCGCCCACGTCGTCAAACAACCCCAGACCAAACGTCTGCGTCAGAGGTGAATCGATCCCATCAAAGAGGGCATAAGCACCGGCGACCTCGGTCCATGTGGCGCCCACATCCGGTTGTATCCGCGCCCGAGTCTGCACCCAAGCGGCACCGGCCAAAGCTTCGGCTCGTTCGAGTCGCCGGGCGAGCGACTGATCCAAGGCAATTGCCAGCGACGGTACCTGCAGTTCATCCAAAGTCGTCTTACTCCTGAAAATGACACCGAATTTTTGGTGACGATGGGGGCCGAATCAATCCACGGGATCCAGTCGCTGGCGAAAAGAACCAACGTACAGCAACGCACGACGCTCATCGCAGTGCGTGACGAACAGCGTATCGCCATCGACGACATACAACGCGTCCTGCTGAAATTGCAGCCCGAGATCGCAGGCTTCATCCAGTGACAGTGGAAACGCCCAACTTGGTTCGCTGTGTCCGGTAATGGGCGAGTAGCCGGTGATGCGGTGGTGCCACAGCCCGCGGTGGGCGAGCCACTGAGCGAGCCGTCCATCGGCCGCTTCATTTTGTTCCTGCGTCCACTGTTGGCCCGTTGTTGCCCAGGCCGAAAGAATCACAAACTGCTCGGGCCAGTCCGCAGGCGAGCGTTCGACACGGAAACGAGTGTCGAAATAGGCAGGATGCATCGTTGCGAGGGTGCGTCAGAACGAGGTGCGTCGGGTGGTGGTGGAAGAAGTCAGCGGCAGGAACTCACGAGCCTGCATTCAACGCTGCGGCCGCGGAGTCTTCAGCAGCCGCTGGTTCGTCGGGCGGAGATTGGAAGGGCTGATTGGTGGTTTTTCCCGCGGCTGAGCCCGCAGCTCGGACAAGATCGAGGATCACGTGGCCTGGGACGAGTTTCGCGAGCTTGTGCCCGTGATTGTCCTGCTGGAATCCAATGTACAGGCCGAGGATCCGTGCTTCCTGAGGATCTTCGCTGGTGATAAAGGCAGGGCCGCCGCTGGTGCCGTTGGGGACGGCGGGGTGCGCAAACACAATTTCTTCATGTCCCCACTTGGCCTCCAGCAGCAACTCGCGCGAGGCGACCTCTGCCGCCATCACCAAGGGAGAGACGTGAGGTGTGGCTCCGAGCAACATCGGAAAGCCCGTGATCTCGATCTGGGTGGTGCGCCGCGGCGTTGACGCGGCCAAGTGGTCGAGTGGGATTGCGAGTGCCGTGAAGGCGGCAAACCTGGCGGGCTCGACCTGCCCAGCATCGATCTCCATCACCGCCAAATCTGCCTGAGCGTGGTGTCGCCATGGCTGGCCAGTCCCCGCTGTTAGACCACCCAAAATGATCCAGTGCGATTCCCCCTCGGCATCACGAAACAGCACCCGCGACTTGGCGGTTGTGAACTGAGCCACATGCCCGGCCGTCACCAACACCAGTTTGCCATTGTCCTCCAGCAAAAACGCTGAGCCGGCATCGCCGGATTTCTTACCGGCGGCATCGGTGCGTGATTCCACCAAGCAGATCACGCGGTCCCAACGCTCGATGCTGGTCTCGCTGGTGCCATCGCCTGCCTCGGCCTGCAATCCGCTCAGAATCAGCAGCACGGCAAAAGCGGAAATCGGACGTACAGACAGCATCGGTTCGCTCCGTCGGAACGGGAAAGGCGGCTACTCCGGTGGACGCCACTCAGCGTGCTCCTCGCTGACCCTGCCACCGGGCCGTGGGCGGCATAGCATAACGCCTGGGGGCGCCAAAATCAGCGCGAATCACAGCCTGAACACCAGTACCTCAAACCGCTGCTACCGCGGGTCATGGCAATTGATAACCGGTTGCCCGACCTCTCAGTTGCTTTGCCGTGCGAGGATCGCTGGCGAAAGTCACCAGCCCCTGCCGCGATGACCGGGGCGGCAGAAACTCGACATCAAACTCTGCCTGCTCGTGGCTGTCATCGGAGTTTACCAGCAACACCTGAACACGCACCGCCTCGGCGGTCTGGAAGCCACGATTGTGAACAGTGACCGGCACTGCATAGAAGTCGCTTTGCTGAACGGCTGAGCCCAGTTCGACTTCTAATATCGGCGGTGTCGACTTTGCAAACAGGGCATGATAGCTCAAATAACTCAGAACACCGCCGACAAGGGCGAGCGAAATCGCAAACACGCACCATTCCAGCCGATTCTTTTCAATCTTGCTCATTGGATCAGTAGCCTGCCGGCAGAGGCTCCTAACATGGCTGGAAAAGCGAGCACAACGATCTGAGCGATCGCGATCTCTAGCGATACGTCATTGAGCCGTTGGAAAAACCAGAGCATGAGCGCCGAAGCCAATAATGCAGCGCAGTAACTGGTGACCAACGCGAACGTCACCGAAAAACGGCCACCCCGATGGACATGGATGTGAGCCCCGCGGAAGTCGCTCAAGAACAACACCACCGCTCCAACTATCAAGGACAAGCCTGCCAACCCGAGCAGCTTGAAGGGGGAAGTCTGCATGCCGATTTCAAAGATCTCATCGGTCGGAGCAACGTTAGATGCAAATAAGATGGCTCCGCAAAAGGCCAGGACAAGTTGCCCAACCGTCGACGGTGGCGGTTGCGCCCCCTGGGGAGCGTCACCCGCTGTGGCGTTCGCTGCGGGCGTTGGATCGGTCTGCAAGCCGGTCTGCGAGTCCGGCCCGTTGGCGCCCAGTTGGGCCGTTCCGACCGAGACTCCCACGGCGATCGTCATCGACTCGACGACGATCTTGCCCATGATTTCGATGGCCGTCATTTCCAGATTGATCTGGTCGATCAGAAACAACACCAAGGCTGCCAACAGCAACCCGAGCCCCATCTCTTCGACGGAATCGATGCAGACTTCTAAAAAATTGGCATCGCGGCGCATCCCCGCAAAGCGGTTGTAGCCCAACAACAGCAGAAACGTGACCGCCATGTACGCCAGCAGGTGAGCAGGATCGATCAAGAAGCCGGCCCACCAAATCTCCATCGTGTACAAGAACGGCAGGCTGAACAGCAGGCCGCCGGCCACACCGCGACCATACTCTTCGAGCGACTGGCGAACCGTGCGCCGGTCGCCCGCCGGTTCGGCGGGTCGGTCTCCGTGGCCAGATGTCATGCTGATGCCGAAACCTGGTTCACAGCATGCTCCGCCGTTACGCCAGAAAATGAGGGGACGAACGCGCCTTGCCCGATCGCGGGGGAGTGGCGGAACGGCAGAGTGCTGTTCCTACTGTCACTCCCTCACTCAGAATGGCAGCAAATAAAGGACCACCGGGGAGTTTAGGCACAGGACCTGTCGTGGGCGGCGAACTGTCCCAGGGGGCTGTACCAAATGACTGGTTCCGGCGATTGTACTGAGCTGGCAAAGGCGTCGGTTAGCCGTTTGCCCCACCTGAGTCGAACTTCAGAGAAACCAGCAGATGAGCACTGACAACCCGCTCCGCATCCTTGTGATGGGTGCCCATCCAGACGACTGCGACATCAAAGCCGGTGGCGTGGCGGCCAAGTACGCGGCCTTAGGACATCAGGTACGATTCGTCTCGATGACCAACGGCGATGCAGGGCATCATGAAATCGGTGGCGTTGAACTCGCTCGCCGGCGACGAGCCGAAGCCGAGGCGGCCGCCAAGGTAATCGGCATCGAATACCAGTTGCTCGATCACCACGATGGGCAACTCGAACCAAACGTCGTGAATCGCAAGACGACGATTCGGCTGATTCGTGAGTTTCGGCCCGATCTGATCCTCACCCACCGGCCCAACGATTACCACCCGGATCACCGCTACACTTCGGTATTGGTGCAGGACGCGTCTTACCTGATCACGGTGCCCAATATATGCACCGATACACCGGCATTGAGGCATAGTCCGGTGATCGCCTATTTGAGCGACCAATTCCAAAAACCCTATCCCTTCTCGCCAGACGTTGCTGTCTCAATCGACGAGACGGTGGACCTCAAGCTCGAAATGCTGCATTGCCATACCTCTCAGTTCTATGAGTGGTTGGCATGGCACGACGGTCTGCTGGAACAAGTCCCGCAAGACGAAACGCAGCGCCGAGAGTGGCTGCGGGAATGGATCATCACGCCGCAGGACACCGTGCTCGCTGACCAGCATCGCGAACTGCTGGTGCGTTGGTACGGACCGCAGCAGGGAGCCGCTGTTCGGCATGCCGAGCTGTTTGAACTTTGCGAATACGGCCGGCAGCCCGATGAACAAGAGTTGCGGCGGCTGTTTCCCTTCTTCGACTAAACGGATTGCCTACTGATGGTTGGGGCGTGAGGTGGGTGGCACGCTCAGAGCCCTAAACACCCCGGTAGGAGTGCCTAGGATTAATATGCCACAGCCGCGGCCGACTTTCGCCCCGACGGGGCAACCTGATGCCAGCCCAGGGCAACGCCCTCATCGTACCACACAAGTTGTTTTTGACAGGCGGCTGGGCGGGCCGAAAGAATC
>CALELC010000391.1 GCA_937904535.1 uncultured Planctomycetaceae bacterium | reverse complement strand
TTCGATCGGCAGGATCTTCGAGATCACACCCTTGTTACCGTGACGACCGGCCATCTTGTCGCCGACGCCAATGACCCGCTTCGTGGCGATGTACACCTTGACCATCTGCAGCACACCGCTGCGAAGCTCGTCACCGCGTTTCATGCTGTTGAGCTTGCGGTCACGCTGATCGATCGCTCGTTCGACGTTCTCCCACTGCTGCTTGTAGACCTTCTCCACGTCCTTCTTCTTGGCCGGGTCTTTGACCTGGTCGAGGATGTGATCGAAACGGAAGCTACTGGCACGCTCGGCGACAAACTTCGGATCCTGGCCATCGGCCAGTGGGCTGCCTTCGATGTCCTTGAGCTTCTGACCCGCAGCAGCTTCCATGTCACGCACAAACGCCTCGAAGGTGCTGGCGATTTCCGCGTTGCCTTCGGTCTCGGCCGTCTTCAGTTCCTTTTCGAACGCCTTTCGCTCGTCTTCTCCGAGGCTCATCCGGCGAGAGAACTTCTGGGTGTCGATGACGATGCCTTCGATGCCCGACGGTACCTCCAGCGAATCGTTCTTCACATCTTCGCCGGCACGACCGAAGATCGCGTGCAGCAGTTTCTCTTCGGGGGTGAGTTCCGTCTTGCTCTTGGGGCTAACCTTACCGACGAGCACATCACCGGGGCGCACATAGGTACCGACCTGGACGATCCCGTTCTCATCCAACGAGGCCAACGCTTTTTCGGAGACGTTGGGAATGTCGCGAGTGAACTCTTCGCGGCCGAGCTTCGTTTCGCGAATCTCCACTTCGAAGTCTTCGATGTGGATCGAGGTGTAGGTGTCGTTGCGAACGAGTTCTTCGCTGATGATGATCGCGTCTTCGAAGTTGAAGCCATCGAACGACATGAAGCCGACCAGCACGTTGCGCCCGAGTGCCAACTCACCATTTCGAGTGGCGGCACCGTCAGCGATGATCTGACCCTTCTCGACCTTATCGCCGATCGCAACAATCGGCTTCTGGTTCTGACAGGTCCGTTCGTTGAGCCCGTGATACTTCTTCAGGTCGTAGTGGTCGCTGCCGATTTCGATCCGAGTGGCGTCCACATAGGTAACCTTACCGGCGCGGCGAGCGCGGACCACCATGGCGCTGTTGCGAGCGACCTCGGTTTCCATCCCCGTGCCGACGATCGGGGGCTCGGCAACGAGCAACGGCACGGCTTGCCGCTGCATGTTGCTACCCATCAACGCACGGTTGGCGTCGTCATGCTCCAAGAACGGGATCAAGCCCGCCGAAATCCCGACCATCTGGCTCGGCGAGACGTCCATGTAGGACACCTGCGACGGCTGAACGATCAAGAAGTCGCTGCGGTGACGTGCGATCAAGTTTGGACCGGCGACCAGCGCGCCGTCCTTCACTTCGGTGTCGGCGGGAGCCACATAGGCTTCGTCTTCCTCGTCGGCGCGGAGCAGCACCACTTCGTCAGTGACCCTGCCGTCCTGAATCTTGCGATACGGGGTCACTAAGAAGCCGTAGGAATCGACGCCCGAGTAAATCGCCAGCGAGCTGATCAAACCGATGTTCGTACCTTCCGGCGTCTCGATCGGGCAAATCCGGCCGTAGTGCGAAATGTGCACGTCGCGAACTTCAAAGCCGGCACGCTTGCGGTTCAAACCACCAGGCCCCAGCGCCGACAGACGTCGCTCGTGAGCGAGTTGGCTCAGCGGGTTCGTCTGGTCGACGACCTGCGACAGTTCGCCCCGGCCGAAGAAATAATCGATCGCGGCGGAGACGCTCTTCGGGTTGATCAACGAACGCGGAGTCATGTCTTCCACGTCCTTCAGGCTCATCCGTTCCTGCACGGTCCGGCGGAGCTTGAGGAAACCCTTACGCAGTTCTTCGGCAGCCAGCTCATCGATCGTCCGCAGCCGGCGATTGCCGAGGTGGTCGATGTCGTCCTCTTCGGCTCCATCGGCGTGATCCATCAAATTGATCACGTACTTGATCGACGCGATCATGTCCTCCGGACGGAGCGTCATGATCGATTCGTCGATGTCCTGACCGAGCTTGCGGTTGAGACGGAAGCGGCCGACGCGGCCAAGCCGGTAGCGGTTGGCATCGTAGAACTTTTCGTTGAACAGCGTCCGGGCCTTCTCCAGTTGGGGCGGGTTCCCCGGGCGGAGACGCTGATAGATCCGCAGCAACGCTTCTTCGTGGCTGCTGGTGGTATCGTCGGCCAGGGCATTGAAGACCAGCGGTGACTTGGGCATCTCGATCACGTCGACCGACTTCACGCCGGAAGCGCAGATCTGCTCAGCGATGTCCTTGGTGATGCGTTGTCCAGCCTCGACCAGAATCTCACCGGCCCGGTCGCTGTCCGACGGATAGACGACGTCATCGATCGAGACCTTGCCCTCCAGGCTGGCTGCGGATTTCCCGCCGGCGATCTTGATTGGCTGGGGCTCATAAAAGGCGCTCAGCAGATCCGAGTCATTGGAGAGCCGCGGATCCATGGCGCGGAGCAGCGTCATCGCGCTGAACTTACCGCTCTGGTCGATCTTGACCGACAGCGAGTCCTTCTTGGTGACGTTGACTTCGATCCAGCTGCCCCGCTCGGGAATGATTCGGCAGCTCGGCAGCTTGCGGTCCGTCGTGCCTTCCTGCTCAAACACAAAGTCAACGCCGGGGCTGCGGTGCAGCTGCGAAACGACCACACGCTCGGCACCGTTGATGATGAACTCGCCGCCGCCCATCATCACCGGCAAATCGCCTAGATACACTTCCTCCTCAACCGGTTGCTCGCGGTTGAGCCGCAGCCAAATCCGCAGCGGACGGCCATAGGTCAGACGGAGTTGGCGGCATTCCGACGGCGTGTAACGTGGCTTGCCCAATTCGTATCGCAGGTACTCCAGCGAGACGGTGCCGTCATAGCTCTGCACCGGGAAAATCTCGCGCAACACTGCCTCGAGACCTTGATCCGCACGGCTGTCCGAGGGGACGTCCTCCTGCAGGAAGGCCGCGTAAGAGGCGGTCTGCAGTTCGGTCAGGTCCGGCAGCGGATAAGTCCCGTGGCCGGAACCAAATCGGCGGATGCTGGTAGGTTCGAGGCAACGTTTGGAGGTACATGCCATCTTGATAACGCTCCATCAAAGGCCGAAGGCCCGGCGAAGGTAAGGAGAAACGGATGGGACTTGACTGAACGGCGACTGCGGCACGGCAACCGGAGGAGATTGTCTTGTCGGGAGGGATAGCGGCAACCGGGGCCGGCATCCTTTCCCTCTGCGGAAAACACCAACCAGAACTAACTCGACGGTAACCGGGGCACAGCGCTAGCGACGCGCAGACCGAAAACTGGCAAACCACGAGCCAGCTGGGCTCGGGACCAACGCGCCAAAAGGCACCAGCAACGGGTTGGCAACCAACGAATTGGCTCCAACGCGGCGGGGCGCGAAACGAGCGAGATGCAAATGGAGAAAATGGTCAAAGCACTCTATGCGATGCGGACGACGATTCAGCCGAAGAAGTTAACAATTTTTACCCGGGCTGCAAACCCCTGTGCAGAGATTTTGGCCCGAGTTTCGCTGTCAGCTGAACGTCCGTGCCGGGGAAAGAGCTCACTAGGCGCAAAAAGGGCCGGCCGACAAACCAACGGTTTGCCGGTCGGCCCTGTGGCCGGCTCTACCCTGCTGAAACCAGGCGAATAAGTTACTTCAGCTCGACCGTTCCGCCGGCCGCTTCGACTTCGGCCTTGACCTTCTCGGCGTCTTCTTTGCTGACGCCTTCCTTCAGCTTGGCGGGGCAGCTTTCGACCATCTTCTTGGCGTCCATCAGCGAAGCGCCGGTGATGTTCTTGACCACCTTGACGACGTCAAGCTTCTTGTCGCCGAAACCGGTCAGCACGACGTCGAACTCGGTCTGCTCGGCGGCAGCCGGTGCTCCGGCGTCGCCACCGCCGCTTGCGGCAACCATCACGGCTCCGCCAGCTGCCGGCTCGATGCCGTAGGTCTCTTTCAGGTAATCGCTCAGCTCCTTGGCCTGCTTGAGCGTCATGCCGGCGATTTGGTCGCCCAGCGCTTTGGCCTCGGCACTGAATTCAATGGTTGCTGCTTCAGACATCTCTCTGATTCCTTCGAAACGGTAAAGTGGGTGGATTCGCTAACAGGGTAGACGGATGGAAATGAAGTGCGGGAGGTGGGCGGGCCTACGCGGCTTCGCCCTCGCCTTCTTCGCCCTTCTTCTTGATCTGGCTGGCCAGGGCTGCACCGGGGCCGAGCAGTGCTGCGGCCAGGTTGGCTCCCGGGCTGAGGATTTGTCCGACCAGAATCGAAATTTGCTCTTCGCGGCTGGGCCACTTGCTGACCGCCACGAGCTTCTCAGCATCGAGCCGCTCACCGTCGAGTACCCCGCCGGCGGCCTTGAACTTGCCAAACTCTGTCGTGTCTTTATCCAGGCGAATGACTTCCTTGGCCAAAGCGACAAAGTCGGTCGATCCCCAGCAAATGGCAACTTGGCCGGAGGCGCCTTCGAACAGCGGCGCCAGGGTGCTGCCTTCGGTAGCTCGGCGGCCGAGCGAGTTCTTGACAACTAAAAGGTGGATGTCCTTCCGCTGCAGCTCGCCACGCAACCGATTCGTCGTGTTGGCGTCCATGCCGGTCGTGGTGACCAAAACCGCATCCTGAACGTCGGCCAATTGTTTGGCGATGTCCCGGGTGACTAATTGCTTTACAAACTTACTCATGCTTCAGCTCTAACTGAACCGGCAACGATTGAAATGAAGGAAAACTGCCCGACAGGCGCCCCGAGCGGGTGCCCGTGCTCATCGCAGCCAACCAGAGCCGGTAAACTCTCGGCCAGTCTGCGCGTCACCACCCGCGGCGTCGAAAACTTGCCGCGGGCCGCAATCCTGCGAGGCTACGCTACCACGCGAACGCTGGGACTCATGGTCCCGCAGATCGCTACGCCGCGAAGGTAAGTTCCCCGAACCGCCTGCGGTTTGAGGCTGAGGACATGGTTGATGAAGGCCTGAATGTTCTCGCTGAGCTTGGTTTCATCGAAGCTCATCTTGCCGACCATCGCGTGAACGTTGCCGCCTTTGTCGTTGCGGAACTCGACCTTACCGGCCTTGTATTCTGCAACCACCTTGCCGACATCCGGAGTCACGGTTCCCGCTCGCGGGCTGGGCATCAAGCCGCGAGGGCCGAGCACACGCCCCAGCGGGCCGACCAAGCCCATCATGTCGGGAGCAGCGATGCACACATCGAAGTCGGTCCAGCCTTCGCGGATCCGCTTGGCCAGATCTTCGCCGCCAACCGCGTCGGCTCCAGCTTGCTCGGCGGCCGTAGCGGCATCACCCTTGGCGAACACCACCACACGCTGTTGCTTGCCAATGCCGTGTGGCAGCACGATGCTGCCGCGGACGATTTGGTCGGCTTGGTTCGGATCGACGCCGAGCCGCATGTGGACTTCGACGGTTTGGTCGAACTTCGTCGAGTTGAATTTCTTCAGAGCCGAAACCGCTTCACCCAACGGGAGCGGAGTCTTGGGCTGCTTTTCGATATCCGCGCGATAACGCTTTGATTTTTTGCCCACTGGGCGATTCCTTTGTTTTAGGTGGTCCCCGAGTCACCTGCCCCACGTCTTGCCGCGGAAATTCATGCAACTCAGCACGTTCATTCCAGCAGCTGTGGCGGCGAACTCTCCCACTGCCAAACGATCCAGCGACCGTCAGAGGGCTGACGTCACCGGTGGCCAGCAATGATGAGGCCGAAGTCACGAGGCGTCAACGCCAAATTGATTTGGCTCGCGGTTTTTTTCGGCTGTGCCGGTGGTTTGGCATCAGCTTACCCGCCCACTAAGCGACCGGGCGGCGGATCGAGAGCAGGACCGGCTCGTCCTCTGGCGATGCGTCGGTTTCCGGCGATTCGTGACACGAGTTAGCGGCGCCGCGCGGCCCGCAGCTGTAGCGGTGCTCGGCTGGATCGAGTCGTGCTTCAAGTGCGAGCAAGGATGCCTCGATTCGCTGGCGATAGGCCTCCAGCTTTTCTCCTTCGCGCGGAAAGATTGGCTCGGCAAAGTAGCCGTCGATGCGATGGAACGGTACGGGGATCTGCATGCGGTCCCAGGCTTTGCTCGCGATCCAACGACGCCGCGGCACGGCGACGATGTTGAGCACCGCAGCACCGGTCCGCTGGCTGACCATGGCGACGCCTTTATGAACGCGTCCGCGCGGGCCGCGGGGGCCGTCGACGGCGATCGCCGCCGGCCGGCCGCCGGCGACATGGTTGATCAGCGAGTCGATCGCTTGTTGACCGCCACGGGCGCGGCTGTTGGACTTTTTGGATCCGCGATAGACGACGCAGCCGACATGCTGCAGTGCGGGCACGATGAGCGAGCCATCATTGCTGCGTGAAACCATCGCTGCGGTGCCGGCTTCGGAGCCGGTCACCACCGAAAGCTGGTGCGCATGCAGGAAGCTGTAGAGGTAGCCGCAGCCTGCCTCTCGCAACCGCTCGCGCTGATCGTTGTGAAAGTGAATCCGGCAGGTCTTTCGCAGCAATAGTACCACGCCGACGACCAGCCATGACAAAAAGCGAACGACCATCTGCGCCCTAACCTTGAATTGCGATATGCTCCAAGGTGAGGAATAGCTGATCGACGGGTTTGGGGTAAAGATGGGTTATTGGGCGGCGTCGGCTGCGAAGATTGCGTCGATGACAAGGCGGTCGAGCACGGCATGGGGGTGACCGACCAGCGGCGAAAGTCGCCTCGCGTCGCCGCCGGTGAGCACGACTTGATGAGGTCTGCCAGCTGAGGTGCGAGCGATCAAGCCTTCGATAGCGGCGGCGGTTCCGAGCAGGATTCCGCTGCGGATCGCAGTGATGGTGTCGATGGCTGGAATCGGCAGGCTGGCCACGCCATCGCCGAGTTCCGGCGGCTCAATCGCCGGCAGGGCATCGGTGCCGCGGGCAAGCGAATCAAACTGCAGCATGAGGCCAGGCAGAATCACGCCGCCCAGAAACTCGCCGGCTTCGCTGGCGCAGTCGATCGTGATCGCCGAACCGGCATCGACCACGATCACGCGTTGGGCTGCATAGAGTCGGCTGGCTTGCCAGATCGCCAGCAACCGGTCGATCCCTGCTCGCTCGGGTTGCGACAGCCGCGTCGTCATCGGCACATGAGCGCGGGTGATCACGGTCACACGGGACTGGGGATCCGCTGCAGCAAGTTCTGCGGCAAGCCGCTGGCGAGCGGGGGTGTTGACCGCGGCGATCCGCCAATCGACGGCAGCGCCATTGGTCTGCTGGCGAACGCTGTCCAGCAGTCGTTGCGGCCAATCAGCAGCTCGCAACGGCGCTCGTTGCAGCTCCGGCGGGTTGGCATCGTCCCCGGAGCTGACTGCCCACTTGGCCGCCGTGTTGCCCAAATCGACCGCCACGCAGTACCTGCGAGGCTGCTTCACTGCCCGGCCTCGTCGAAGTCCCGCGGTTGGCGCTCGTTGGAAAGCTGGGCCGTGAGCCCGGTCAGGTGCGGTGGCAGCCGACGAGGTTTCGGCGATCGATCGCCAGCCGGCGCGGTGATTCGCCCTGCTGTGTCGGATGGGTTGCCGGTCGTGTTGGCGCTGGAAGCGAGAGATGCCGGTGGGGCTGGGGCCGCCGTCCCTAGC
>CALELC010000390.1 GCA_937904535.1 uncultured Planctomycetaceae bacterium | reverse complement strand
GGCGGCAAAGCTGGCAACACGATGGCTTGGCATTATCTGGCGCGGACCGCCGCATTGATCGTGATCACCGGTGGCGCGGTCGTGTTGTTCCGCAACTGGGACGTGATCCGCCATGATGCCACCGAAAACAAAACCAGTTCGCTGGCCGATGCAACCAAGACGCTGATTCGCAATCTCGATACCAAGCGACCGATCGTCATCGACGCCTTCATCAGCAACGAGGTCCCTGAGCAGTACGCCCGCACGCGATACGAACTGGTCAACTTGCTGAAGGAGTTCCGCAGCGAAGCATCGAAGAGCGGCCGCACGATTGAAGTCAATCTGTATGACAACATCGAATTGTTCAGCGAAGAAGCGGCGCTGGCGCAAGAGCGATTTGACATTGTTCCTGTGACACGGATGGTCCGCGAAAAGGGATCCTACCAACAGAAGCAATTGATCCTCGGCGCGGCATTTCGCAGTGGTCTTCAGTCCGTCACCATCCCAGTGTTCGAGTACGGGATTCCGGTCGAATACGAACTGGTGCGATCGATCAATACGGTCGCTCGCGGTGACCGCAAGCGAATCGGCATCGTTGCCACCGATGCTCGGCTGATGGGCGGCGCTGTGATGAGCGGGATGAGTTTCCAACAAGTGGAAAAACACCCGCTAGTCGATGAACTTGAAAAGCAATACGACGTCGAAGCCGTCAATCTCGATGGCGCGGTGCTGCCGGGGCAGTACCATGCTCTGATCGCCGTTCAGCCCTCTTCACTATCTCCGGAACGATTTGGACGGTTGGTCGACGCTGTTCGCAGCGGCGTGCCGACGGCGATCTTTGAAGACCCGCTGCCATTTGCGCAAGGATTTATTCCGGGTACCGGTGAGCCGAAGCAAGCCGGTGGCGGGATGTTCGGCGGTGGCGGCCAAGAGCCTAAAGGCGACATTCGCCAGCTGTGGGAAGTGCTGCAACTGGACGTTCCCGGCAGCCCCAGCATGATGGCGCCGAATCTGTTCAGTCCATCGCTGGTCTGGCAGCAGTACAACCCCTATCCGAACCTCGACATGAACACCAACAGCTTGTGGTTGTTCATTGATGAGGGTGCCCCCGGGGCCGACGGAGCGGTTAGCACGGAACACCCGGTTACCGACGGACTACGGCAGGTGCTCGCTCTGTTCGCAGGCAGCGTGAATGCCAAAGCGGAAGCGTCGCTGAAGCATACGCCGCTACTGCGCACCGGCCTGCTCAGCGGCACGATCGGTGGTGACGCCGCCCAACGGGTGCTCAGCGGCCAGAGTTCGTTGATGCGTGAAGAAGGTCCGCCGACCGGCAGCAGCGCGATTGCGATCGCGATCGAAGGCCAGGCCGCAGCGAGCAGCGACAAAGCCGAGGGCAGCGAAGGTGGCGAGGAATCCGCCGCGACCGAGCATCTGATCAAAGCCATTTACGTGGCGGACATCGATTTGATGTTGCCGGTGTTCTTGCAACTGCGTGCAGATCCAAATCAAGCGCAGGATTTGCGTTTCCAGTTCCAGAACGTGAGCTTCTTGCTCAATACGATCGATTACCTCACCGGCGAACTTGACTACTTAGAAATTCGCAAGCATGAGCCGGTCTTCAGCACGCTGCAGATGATCGCGGAGGTGAAGGAAGATGCATCGGCGCGGGTTCGCGCTCAAGGCAAAGAGTTCCAGGATCAGTTCGATTCGCTGATCCGGGACGCCCAGGAAAAGATCGATGCGGAACTCAAGACGCTGCGCGATGAGATGACTGAGATGCAGCAGAAGAGCGCTGATGGCTCGGTTAGCCGCGCGGTTGCCCAGGAAAAGGTACAGCAGTTCCGTATCAAGCAACAAGCGTTGCAGAATGAGTTGGATCGGCGACGGATTCGTGCAGAGCGCGAGCGCGACAAGAGCATTCGCGAAATCCAGCGCGAGGCCGATCTGACGGTGACTCAGTTGCAAAACCGAGTCAAAGCCGCGGCGGTGGCCTTGCCATGCATTCCACCGCTGGTGATCGGTATCATCGTGTTCGCGTCACGCCGCCTGCGGGAGCGAGAAAACATTTCCAAGTCGCGGTTGAAGTAACCATCCGCACCCTGGTGTGTTTGATGAACCGATTCTTTTATCCCGTCCATTCCCTCCGATTTGTTTGAGTCCAACGTGAACGAAGGCGCAAAAACCGGAATCTTCTGGGCCGCGGCCCTAGTCCTGCTAAGCGTCGCCATCTTGATTTCCTGGCGACCGGAAGGCGAAAGCGATACCCAGGCACTGATCGGTCAGCCCTTATTCCCGGGCTTTACCGATCCGCTGGCGGCGTCGAGTCTACGAATTGTTACCTTTGACGACGCTCAAGGCGAAGTCAGTCGCTTTGAAGTTGCGAAGGACGTTGCCACCGGTGTGTGGTCGTTGCCCTCGCGCAACAATTACCCGGCGGACGCGGCCGAGCAAATGCAACAAGCTGCCAACGCGTTAGTCGGCGTCAAAATCCTTGATATCCAAACCGAGAATCCTGAGGATCACGCCAGCCTGGGTGTGGTCGAGCCGAAAGCCGAAACCAACCAACTCGGCGACGAAGGCGTAGGACGGTTGGTGTCGTTCCGCGGTGACAACAACACTTCGCTGGCAAGTGTGATCATCGGCAACCGAGTTGGCGAAAGCGGCGATAAATACTATGTGCGGATCCCACAACAAGATCCGGTTTATGTGGTGAATCTCGACGGGTCCGTCTTCTCAACGAAGTTCGAAGATTGGATTGAGAAGGATCTGCTGCAACTCAGCAGCATCGATATCACGAATCTTGAGATTCAAAACTATGATGCTGCCCTTACCGGCAATGGTTCGGTGTCGCTCAACCGCACCTATGATGCTCACCTAACCGTCGACAGCAGCAATGCTTGGAACCTAGTGGAGTTGACCCGCTATGACGAGCAGCAAGAACCGCAATCCGTCACCTTGGCGGAAGGTGAAACCTTAGCGACATCGCGATTGAATGAAATCAAAAACGCGCTGGATGATCTGAAGATCGTTGATGTCGCCGCCAAACCCAAGGGGATGAGCGAAAACCTCAAAGCCGATAAGGACTTGGTCAGCGACAACGAAGCGGTGCGCTCGCTTGCCGCTCGCGGGTTCTTTCCGATTTCATCCGGCGACGTGATCTCGGCAAACGGCGAGATGAGCGTGACCCTCAACGACGGCGTTCAGTACTTGCTGCGTTTCGGCAATGTCGAAGGGCTGTCCGAGGAAGCCGATGCTGAGGGCACGACGAGCGGAGCCAATCGATATCTGCTGGTCACCGCGCAAGTCGATGAATCGAAGTTCCCGGCGCCGGACCTGCGTCCAATTCCCAAGTCGATCGAGGAACTCGATGCGATGACGCAGGCGGAGCAGGCCAGTGAGGCCGAAGCAGCCGAGGCCGACACGGCGGTGCCGCCAGCCCCGGAAGCCACTGACGCAGCCGAGGAACCGGCGGAGAATCCCGCCGACGCAGCTCCCGAGGCCCCTGCCCCGACCGCGGCCGAAGTGCCAGACGCAGCTCCGCCGAGTGAAGGCGAAGCGGCGCCCGCGGCCCCTGCAGCAGAGGCACCTGCCACCGAGGCTAACGCATCTGAAACCACAGAGTCCGAAGCCACTGAAGCCGACACAGCGGAAGCGGCTGAAACCGAAGCGGCGGCGACCGAGGAACCCGCTGAGCCCGTAGCGGACGACGCGGAAGCTTGCGGTTCCCAAGAAGAGGAAGTCGCGGCAGCTGATGCAGCCGAGGCGACCGATGTGCCTGCAGCCGAAGCGGGCGACGAGCCAGCGGCCGCCGAAACCGATGAGGAAAAGCAAGAGCGGCTGGAAGCGGAGCAGGAGAAGATTACAAAGGAAAATCAGCGGAAGCTCGATGAGCGGAAGGATCGCCTGGAAGCCGCTCGCCGCCGCGTGCGCGAGCTCAACGGTCGATTCGCCGACTGGTACTACGTCATTCCGGAGTCGACCTACCGCAAACTGCGGCTGTCGCTGGAAGATCTG
>CALELC010000389.1 GCA_937904535.1 uncultured Planctomycetaceae bacterium | reverse complement strand
TTTCGCGAGTGCTGACGAGGATCGGCAAGCCGCGACCGAGTTGGTGGAAGTCGTTGGCGGTCGCATCGATATTGGGATGATCGGCCTTGTTAACGACCAGGATTACCGGCCGCTGAATGGTCCGCAGCCGCTCGGCGACCATCGAGTCCAGCGGCATCAGGCCGGTGCGAACGTCGACGACGAGCAGGATCACGTCGGCGGACTCGAGCGCCGCTTCGATCTGATGGCGGACATCGGCCGTCAGATTGTCAGCGTCTTCGACGCCCATCCCGCCGGTGTCGACGAGCTCGAAAAAGCGATCCTGGTGTTCGATCAGCGTGGTCATGCGGTCGCGAGTCACGCCTTCAAAATCGTCGACAACCGCTAGCCGGCGACGCGCGAGCCAGTTGAACAGACTGCTTTTTCCGACATTCGGACGACCAACGATTGCGACTTGGGGGACGGGCATGGGAGCAAACAAAAAGGGAGAACGCCAAGCGAACCGGGCGGAACACGAGAAAAAGTTGTCGCTGCAAGTGTAGAGTGAATTGCGATTGACAGACAGGGATCGGCTGGCGGGATCCGTGGACTCGCCTGCAAGCTCATCGCTGCAACTCTGGACGCGCCACCTCGAATCATTCCTCCGCTCGGCTGCCGCGCGTCTTTGCGTTACTTCCGCGTCACGGTAATAATGGAAGGGTCCCCAATGTTGCGGGCGAAGCTCTTTGCCAGCGAGCGAAGAGCTTTCACGATGGTAGAAACGCGGGTGGCTTCCGCGTGAGACTCGGGCAAGAGGGATGACGTTTAAACGCGACTTACAACCCGAACGGATGGACGACCCCAATCTGCCACAGGCCGAACACCTGCTGGCGTTGGCAGGGTTGGCGCGACTCAACCGCCTGACGTGCGTGTCATGGCCGATCTACAACCAGCTCCGACGCTATGCGACGCTGCTGGGCCGCCCGCTGAAGGTGCTCGATGTAGCGACCGGCTCCGGGGATCTCCCGATCCGCTGGGCCAGGCGCGCTCAACTCGAAGGCGTGCCGATGCAGATCACGGCGATCGACATCAGCGACGTTGCGATCCGCTATGCACAGGACGAGGCGCTCCGCTTCGGCGTCGATGTTTGTTTCCAACAGCGCGATTGCCTTGGCCAGCGGCTGCCGACCGGATTTGATGTGGTCACCTGCAGTTTGTTTATCCACCACCTCGAAGAATCGCAGATCGCGCAGTTGCTCATCGCGATGCGCGCCGCAGCCGGACATGCCGTGGTGGTCTGCGATCTGGAGCGCTCGCGTCCCAATTTGGCCGCGGTATGGCTTGCTGCCCATACCGTGACTCCCTCGCCGATCGTGCATGAGGATGCCGTCAAGAGTGTTCGAGGGGCGCTGACGCGGAGCGAGTTTCGCAGAATCGCCGAATCGGCGTTGGGGCATCCCGTTGCCGTTCGGGCTTTGCCACCGTGCCGATACCTGGCGGTGATCGAAGGCACGACCGCCGCCGTGGCCCAGCCGCTGTTGGCCCAAGCGGTTCAGCCGGCGTGAGTCGTCTGTCGTCCCGGCGTTGGCCGCAGCGGGTGCTGGTGATCGGTGCCGGTCCGGCTGGCGCCGCCGCGGCGATGCGACTGCATGCCCTCGGTGTGCGGGTGCTGCTCGTTGACCGCGCCGCGTTTCCCAGATCCAAGGTCTGCGGCTGTTGCCTCAACCTGGCGGCATTGTCGGCTTTGTCCGGGATCGATTGCGAGCGACTGGTACGCGAACTGGTTCCGAAACCTCTCGCCCGCTGGCGTTTGGCCACGCCCGCAGGAACGATTGAGACAGCGTTGCCGGGCGGGCTGGCGCTGAGCCGGTCGCGAATGGACGCGGCGTTGGTTGCGGAGGCGGCTAGTCGGGGAATTGAAGTCGCCACAGCCTGCGAAGCCAGAATTTTGGATGTGCGGTTGGAATCGGTCGATGTGCGGCTGAGCGGACTGAGTCAAACGCGGCAATTTGACGCTGCCATCCTTGCCAGCGGATTGGCGGGTGGCGGAGTGAGTCGTTGGCTGCCCTGGAAACGCCCGCCGACTGGGCCGCTCGGAGTCGGTACGATTCTCGGCACATTCGATGCGGTTCCGGATCGTACGATTCAAATCGCCTGCGATGACAGCGGCTATGTCGGTTTGGTGCGGCTGGAGGATGGCCGCGTGGATGTCGCCGCGGCGCTTCGCCGTGGTGTCGGTGACATGAACGCTAGTAAGCCGGGGGCGGCAGCCAAAGCGGCACTGCTGCAGGCGATCAATGGGATTCTCCATCGTACCGGCCAAGATCTTTTGCCACCGATCGATCCCGACGAGTTCATAACCACGCCACCGCTGCGGCGGTCGCGGCTTCCCGGTTATGGTCGGCTGTTGGCGGTCGGTGATGCCGCAGGCTATGTCGAACCATTTACGGGAGAAGGCATGGCGTGGGCGATTCAGTCCGGTATCGCCGCCGCCGACTGTTTGGCGGATCGGCGCACGGCTGCTAACAGCGGTGCGGCCTGGACGGCTCGTTACGCCCAACTCATGCGCCGCCGTCAGTGGCTTTGTCGATTGCTCAGCGGCGCTCTGGCGAGCCCATCGCGCTCGCGCTGGCTGCTGCGTGTCTCGCAGGCAGCTCCCTGGACTGTCCGCTATGCCCTGCGGCAGCTGAATCGCGCGGGGTAGTTATCAGCAGCTTGTTGGGCACAAAAAAAGGCCAGCCCGTTGCCAGGCTGGCCTGTGTTGTTGTGAGGACGCTGGTCGCCGCACCGCCCGTAAGCAGACGTAGGAAGCGACCGATTGCGGATCCTAGTACATGTCGTAGTCGCCGCCGGTGCCGGCCTTCGCGCCCTTTTCACGCTTCGGCTTATCGGCGATCAAGGCGTCGCTGGTGAGCAACAGAGTTGCCACGCTAGCGGCGTTCGACAATGCGGTGCGGGTCACCTTGGTCGGGTCGATCACGCCGGCCTTGACCAGATCTTCATAGGTGTTGGTCAGCGCGTTGTAGCCCATGTTGCCCTTGAGGCCGAGGACCTTCTCGCAGACGATACCGCCGTCTTGACCAGCGTTTTCGCTGATCATGGTCAGCGGGGCGCGGCAAGCGCGGAGCACGATGTCGTAGCCGACCTTCTCGTCGTCCGACAAATCGGCGCCCTGGACAGTGGAGCTCGCACGCAGCAGAGCGACACCACCACCGGGCAGAATGCCTTCTTCGACCGCGGCGCGGGTCGCGTGCAGAGCGTCTTCGACGCGCGCCTTCTTTTCCTTCATCTCGCTTTCGGTCGCTGCACCCACATTGACCTTGGCGACGCCACCGGCGAGCTTCGCGAGCCGCTCTTCGAGCTTCTCACGGTCGTAGTCGCTGGTGGTGTTTTCGATTTCGCGGCGAATCTGATCGATCCGAGCCTTGATTTCGTTGCTCTTGCCAGCACCTTCGATGATCGTGGTGTTGTCTTTGTCGACGATCACCTTCTTTGCGCGGCCGAGGTAGGTCAAGTCGATGCTGTCGAGCTTGATGCCCAACGCTTCGAAGATCGCGGTGCCGCCGGTCAAGATCGCGATGTCTTCCATCATCGCCTTGCGACGATCGCCGTAGCCCGGAGCCTTCACCGCACAGCAGGTGAAGGTGCCGCGGAGGCGGTTGATGACCAACGTCGCCAGCGCTTCGCCATCGACGTCTTCGGCGATGATCAACAGCGGCTTGCCCTGTTGAACGACTTTTTCCAGCAGCGGAACCAGGTCTTTGATGTTGCTGATCTTCTTTTCGAAGACCAAGACGTAGGCGTCTTCGAGCACAGCTTCCATGCTCGACGGATCGGTGACGAAGTACGGCGACAGGTAGCCGCGGTCGAACTGCATCCCTTCGACCCATTCTTGTTCGGTCTGCAGGCTCTTGCCTTCGTCGACGGTGATCACCCCGTCCTTGCCGACCTTGTCCATCGCGTCGGCCAGCAGGGTGCCGATCTCGCGGTCGTTGTTTGCAGCGATCGAAGCGACGTTGGCCATCGCTTCCTTGTCTTTCACCTTGACTGCCATACCGTGCAGTTTTTCGGTGATGTCGCGCACCGCCTTTTCGATCCCGGACTTCATTTGGATCGGGTTCACGCCGGCGACCACCGCCTTCAAGCCTTCGTTGAAGATCGCTTCTGCCATCACGGTCGCGGTGGTGGTTCCGTCACCGGCGACATCGCTGGTCTTGCTGGCGACTTCGCGGACCATCCGCGCGCCCATGTTCTCGAACACATCTTCCAGTTCGATTTCCTTGGCCACGGTCACGCCGTCCTTGGTGACGGTCGGGCTGCCAAAGCTCTTCTGCAGGATGACGTTGCGACCCTTGGGGCCGAGTGTCACTTTGACGGCCCGGGCGAGCTTGGTGACGCCGCGGCGAACGGCTTCGCGGGCTTCCTGATCAAAGGCAATGATTTTCGACATAAGGGTTGATTCCGCTCGTTGTGTAGATAAATGGTTTGGGTGGGTTCAGATAGGGAGAGGCAACCGCCGGATCACTCGACAACGGCCAGAACGTCATCTTCACGCATCAGCAGGTATTCGACGTCGTCGATCTGCACGGTCTCGCCGGCGTAGCTGGCAAACAGGACGCGATCGCCTGCCTTCAATTGCGACTTGGAGCGGGTGCCATCATCGAGCAGCTTGCCGGTGCCAACCGCGATCACGGTTCCCCGAGCCGGCTTTTCCTTGGCCGAATCCGGCAGCACGATGCCGCCGCTGGTCGTCGTTTCGCCCTCTTCACGCTGAATCACCAAGCGCTCGCCCAAAGGCTGCAAACGGACCTGAGGTTTGGATTTGGTGGCAGTCGCCATGGCGTCATATTCCCTTCTGCATGGGTGGGTTCAAGTTGGATTCCGATGGTGGCAGCCAAAACGGCAGCCCCATGAAGTTCGCTGCAGACGGACAGCAATCGACGTGCCTAGGTGTCAAAGTCGTGTCGCAACTATTGACGAAACAATAGTTTAATGATGAAATCGTGAGAATGTCTGGCAGCAGCGTCGCTGGCGCCCTGGCAGTAGCTAAACTGAAAGCCGGTCGCTGTCGGCCAGCACCACGCGGTCTGGCAGCGACTTCAGAATGGTTCTTTTCGCCCCCTCCGGGTTCATCGCGCCCATGCCGATCCGATTGAAATGCTCCTGCGGCAAAGTTCTTAGCGTCCGAGAGGAACTGGCCGGTAAAGCGGTCAAATGCCCTGGCTGCCAAAAGGTATTGCGGATTCCAGCAGCGAGCGCCTCCGGCCCGGCTGCGTCGGCGAAATCACCTTCAACTTCAGGAAAGCCAGCGGCGCCGGGGAAGGCCACAGCGCCACGTGCTTCCGAGCCTGGAGCGGTAAAGAAAGTGGCGGCGACTCCGGCTCCTGCCGAGCCGGCAGTCTCCCTTACCGATGGCTCGCTCGACGACCTATTCAATGAGGCAGGATTCGAGCTGCGGACAGGAAAAACCTGCCCCAGTTGTTTTGCCCCGATGGCCAGTGATGCGGTGCTGTGCACGCAGTGCGGGTTCAACACGGCCACAGGAGAAAAGCTGAAGGCACATGCGGCCGAGTTCGAGGAAGTCGACTCCGGGGAGGCTTACCTCAAGAAGGCTGAACTGGACATGCAGCGCAGCCAACAGATGCAGGACAAAATGGTCCAAGGCGCCGGACTCCCATGGTGGATGCTCGGCTTGATTTTGTTCCTGCTCGGCTCGACCACGGCGGTGGCAGTGATCGCGGTCAACATGAGCAAACGCGAGGAAGGTGGCGGATCATTTGACGCGATCGGCTGGATGTATTTCCTGTCGGCACTCGCAGCTGCGGCGCTCGCGATCGGCGCTTACGCGGTCACGATCTATCGCGCTTGCATGGACAGCGTCAAAGAAGGACTGCTGGTGCTGTTTCTGCCGCCGTATGCGCTGTACTACGGTTTTTCGAAGTTTCGTTACGCTGGCAAGCCGCTGCTGCTATCGATCATTGCCGGCGCTGCCGCCGGTGGGCTGTTGCACCTGTGGTCCAGCCGCTGATTCGCTCGCTGCCAAGGCACGTCGCTCCGGCGCGGTGACGTCTTGGCGATTACGACAGGAGCCGCCATACTTCCGGCCCATCCAGCCGGCCCCGGAGTCGCTGGGAATTTCCTGCTCTTTTGTCAAGGTGTGATCGTCCGATGCAACGCTCGCTTGTGCTGCTGAAACCCGACTGTGTCCAACGCAAATTGATGGGCCAGATCATCTCCCGCTTTGAAGCCAAAGGGCTGCGGATTGTGGCGATGAAGATGCTGAGAATCACGCCGGAACTTTCAAAGCAGCACTATGCTGAACACGTCTCCAAACCTTTCTATCCCGGTTTGGAAGCGTTCATCACTTCCTCGCCGGTGGTGGCGTTGGCGGTTGAAGGCCTCGAGGCGATCACCGTGATTCGCAACCTGCTGGGGGCCACCAGCGGCCTGAAGGCTGCTCCGGGCACGATCCGTGGTGACTTCAGCTGCAGTCGCCAAATGAACTTGGTGCACGCATCGGACGGAGAAGAAGCCGCTGCCCGCGAGTTGGAACTGTATTTTGATCCCAGCGATTTCTGTGACTACGAACCGTTGCTCACGCCGGTGATTCAAGCCGACGACGAGTGATGCTCATCGTTTGAGTGAGGAAGTTGACCTGCTGCCGGCAGGGAGCGATCAGCCCCGGGGCTCACGGCGCACCCGGGGAACTGCCGGCGGTCGGCGGCCAGTGACTTCCCATGGGCGGGCTCATGGAGCCGCAGCTCGGCGCTGTTAGCTGGCGCCACCGCCCACTGAATCGCCTCAGATGAGCGGCCCTCTAGCCCTCGGCGGCAGACAGGCCGCTATTCCTGCGGCTTCTGCAAATGATCGAGGTCGCGATCCTTCGGCCAGATCTGGAGGATCACTCCTTCGCTGTCCCCTTCACCGAGCGGATACGATGCGGCAACGCGCATTTGCAGCCCGCTCAATGCTCCATGGTGCCGTGCTTCGCCGCGCTCCTCGACCCACTTGGGACCCTTGATCGCCAGCATCCGATCGACCGAATCCCAGTGAGGCTCCACCCACTGGCAAAGCTTCCGCAGCGAGCCGACGGCGCGGTTGACGAGTGTGGTGAAGCGGAAGTCTTCGAGCAACTCCTCGCCGCGGGCGGCGTAGACCGCGACTGGCAGCCCAAGCTCGCTGACCATTTCGTCCAGAATCCTGGCACGCTTGCCAACCGACTCCGCCAGCGAGACTTTCACATCGGGTCTCAGAATCGCCAGCGGAATCCCTGGCACGCCGCCGCCGCTACCCAGGTCTAACACCTCTTCGCCCGGCGCGATCAATTCCGCCAACTGCAGGCAGTCGCGCAGGTCGCGACTGACGAACAGGTCCCAAGTCGTGTGACGGGTCATATTGACCTGCTCATTCCACTGCCACACCAGCCGCGCGTATTGCTCGATCTGCTGAGCCATCGACTCAGGCATCTCATAACCGTGGGCGGACAGCGCGGAAGCGAACTCAGGATCGATCATAAAAATGGCGAGGGTAAGACTCAGTCGGAAAAAAACAGTGTCGAACAATTGTCCCCAATTGTTCCTTAGCTCCGTTCAAGTGAGAGCCGAACAATGGCGGACCCTTGTTCGACTCTCGGGAGAGCCAGCGATTCAGCAACTCAAAACTGCAAACGCTGAACCAAGGTCCGCGGTTGTAGGGCACCGCAGTCCGCTTGGCTAGTGCGGTGTCAACGGCTCCTTTCCGCCGGCACGCAGGACTTCGTCCAAGCGACGCTTAATCAGCGCCGACCAAACGGCGTAACCCTGTTCATTTAAATGCAGCAGGTCGCTGCGGAAGTAGCGATCGACCGGTTTGTTATTGGCATCGAGATAGTATTCGGCCGTGGGAATGAAATAAGTGTTCGGTTCGGTCATCGCAATCTCGCGGAGCAAATCGTTGACACGGCGAATCTGTGGCCAAACCCGATACCGCGACGAGGTCGGCGTGACTTCCACCAGCAGCACCGGTGCGTGCGGCTGATGAGCCCGCGAAACCCCGACGACATATCGCGACAATTGCTCGATCTCTTCGAGCGACAGGTCTGCATCACTGCCGGTCACATCGTTGCCGACGAACACCACCATCGCCTGGTAGCGGTGCGGCGTGATCAGCCGCTCGGCGAACACCGCCAAATCGCTGTAGCGAGCTCCACCATAACCGCGCTGAATCGGCTGGTAAGGTGCCACGTCGTCTCGGATCGTGTCCCACAG
>CALELC010000388.1 GCA_937904535.1 uncultured Planctomycetaceae bacterium | reverse complement strand
CGTTCGCTACAACCATCGTTACCGCTGGGAAACCGGCGGCCCCATCCGACACTTGTTGACGCTCCATAACAGCAGCGAAGTGCCTTGGACCACCGGTCCTTGCCTCGCTCTTTCCGACAGCCAGCCGCTGAGCGAGGATATGCTCCAGTACACGCCGGTTGGCAGCCAAGGCGAATTGCAGGTCACCGCAGCGATCAACGTGGCCCACGATCTCACGGAACAAGAAACCGACCGGCAACTCAAGGCGCACGAGCCGCGCAACAATGAGTTCTACGATCTCGTCACGATCAGCAGCACCCTTCGATTAAAAAGTTTTGAAAAACGGCCGGTGGAGATGCTGATCACGACGCCAATCGTTGGTCTGCCGACGGAGGCGAGCGATGACGGCAAGATCCGTGTTGACGCCAGGCAATTGCGACTGCTGGAGCGAGCGGGTTCCATCGAGTGGCAAATCACGTTGCAGCCCGGCGAAGCCCGTACGCTGCATTACGCTTACCAGCGTTACGTTCCTTCGAACTGACGACTACAGCTCCTTGCGTGCCACGATCAGCCGATGAGTGCTCGGGTGAGAATCTTAACGATAGAAGACGACGCTGCGATCCGGCGCGGCGTCGTTGATGCGCTGCGATTTGCCGGGTACGAGGTTGAACAGGCTGCGCGAGGGGACGAGGGGCTGGCGCGCGGGTTGTCCAGTCACTGTGATCTGGTGCTGTTGGATCTGGTATTGCCGGCTCGCGATGGGCTGGACATCCTGCGCCACTTGCGCCGCGAGCGACCGACGCTGCCGGTCATCATCCTGACCGCTCGCGGAGATGAAGCTGACCGTGTCGGCGGGTTAAGAGCCGGAGCGGACGACTATGTCATCAAGCCGTTCAGCGTGCAGGAACTGCTGGCGCGGATCGAAGCGGTGCTGCGTCGCTCGCCCCAGCGCCCACAGGAAGTCGACCGTGTGCGGATCGCCAGCGGCTGGATCGATTTTCAGCGTCGCGAAATTCAGTGGCAGGGGGGGGGACGCGAGCCGTTGTCAGAGCGTGAAGCGGAATTGCTGATGTACCTGGCGAAACATCCAGGTCGGGCGATTTCGCGTGAGGAAATTCTTGCCAACGTCTGGCGTTTGACACCCCAGGGGATCACCACGCGCACGATCGACATGCACGTCGCGCGGCTGCGTGAGAAACTGGCTGATTCCGCAGCGGATGCTCAAACTCTGCTGACGGTGCGCGGCAAAGGTTACATGTTCTGCTTGCCACCGGCCCAGCCGGCCGTCGCCAGCGGGCCGCAGGAGGCTCACTGATGCCAAGTCTCTATGGCCGCCGCTGGCTCTGGAGCGCATTTGCCTTGCTGGTGCTGATCGCGCTGGGCGCCATGACGGTGCTGAGCGTTACGGCGTGGCGGCTGGATGCACTGGAGACGGAAGCCCGCCATGCGGCCGCAGTCGAAGAAAACCTCCGCCTAGCGTTGTGGCGGATCGACACGGCGTGGGCGCCGCTGATCGCACACGAATCGGTCCGCCAACCGACCGATGCGGTCGAGGTTCCCTGGGTTCGTGGAGCGGTATTGGGACGAGTGGAGTGGCTCCCGGGGCTCGGCCTGATAGGCGGCGAATCACTCGAGGAGGCCGGTGAGATCGACTTTGTCTCGCTGTGGCAGCGTCTGCCTCCAGCATCACATCGGAACGAAGGTTTCACCGACACCCGCGCGTTAGTGATCGACGATTCGGAGGCATCGTTACCTGTGCCCGGAATCACCGACTTCCAACAGCGCAATCAAGCGATCAATGCCAATAATTTTTTAGCACAGCAGATCAGCAATAACTCTTTGCAACGCAGCAGGAGTACGACCGTGGCATCGCCGCTACAGGCGTTGTGGGATTCCGGCCAATTGCTGCTGGCACGCCGAACTCAGCACGGGAGCGGCGAAGTGCTCGAAGCAACGTTGCTGGACTGGAAACGACTTCGCACCGAGGCGTTGCGGCTGATCGCCGATCTGCTGCCCCACGCTACCCTGCAACCGGTTGAAGGCCTCGGTACGGAACGCAGGCCGGACATGTTGGCGTCGTTACCGGTGCGGCTAGTGCCTGGTGAGCTATCCTTGCACGGATCAGCAGGACAGCTCTCGGTTGCGGTGACATTAGCCGCTGCCTGGACCGGCGTGCTGCTCGCCGGCATCCTCGGGGCAGTATTGCTGCACGGTGTGTTGCAATTGAGCGAACGCCGAGCGGCATTTGTGACGGCGGTCACGCACGAGTTGCGGACGCCGCTAACGACCTTTCAACTCTATACCGAAATGCTTTGCTCCGGGATGATCACCAGCGAAGCGGACCGGCGGAGCTATCTGCAAACGCTCCGCGGCGAAGCGCTGCGGCTCAATCATCTGGTCGACAACGTGCTCGCTTACGCGCGCTTGGAACGAGGCCGCGCGATCGGAACGTTAGAGGTGTTGGCCGTTGACGAGTTGCTCGGCCGCGTCCGGCCGCGGCTGCAAGAGCTCGCCGCGCGCAGCGACATGCCGTTGTCGATCCAGTCTTGCGAGACATCGAGATGGTTGCGGGCGAATGTATCGGTGGTCGAGCAAATCCTGCTCAACCTCGTCGACAATACGTGCAAGTACGCGGCAGGTGCGGCCGATCGGCGGATCCTGATTTCAACCGCGGGCCGGAGCGGCGCGGTCGAGCTGCGGGTGCGTGATTTTGGCCCCGGTCTACCAGTGGGCAGCGGGTGGCCACGACCGTTTTCCAAGTCGGCGCATCAGGCCGCCGAGTCGTCGCCAGGAGTCGGACTAGGGCTCGCGCTGAGTCGGCGGCTGGCACGTCAGCTCGGTGGTTCTCTGCACTCTGAACGGCCGGCGGATGGACCAGGGGCTTGTCTGGTGTTGACCCTGCCCTGCAACTCGGTCGCAGGCGAGAACGCCTAGGCGGTCACACTATTCTTGAGCGACCGCGTCCGGTGGTGCTGCCGCTTCAGGCGTTTCTGCGGGTGTCGCTTCCTGCGGTGGCGTTGCATTGGCAGATGGCGCGGACTTAGCTTTCTTTTCCGCTTCCAGTACTGCCTCCTCGATTTCGCGGAGCAGGCCGGGGCTGATGTTCTTGACCAACATCTCGCGAGTCTGCGCAAACATCCGATCGATTCGTGCTTGCTCGGAGGCGTTGCGACCCTTGAGCTGCGTCAACTTCCGCCCCATATCAGCAGCGATTTTTTCGTAGGTCGGCTCACTACGGAGCGCCTCCAGCAGTTCCTTGGCTTCCTTCAGTTGACCTTTCTCCAGTCGCATCCGGATCCGCGCGGCGAACAGTTGACGGATCGCAACCAAATCAACGATCGCGTTTTGTGTCCCGCGAATGTAGGCTTCGGCCCGCAGCCGCTGATCGTCGCCGACGAGGTCTGCGACTTCCAGTTCGGTTTGCCCGGGGACGACCGGCAGCCGCGCCAAAACTGCTCCACCATTTTTCACGTACAGCAACCGCATGACCGTGTCCGACTTTTCAATGCGGATTCGTCCGTCCCAGTCGGTTCGGCCGACAAAGGTCATCTCCGGCGAATCGAGTTGCCGCTCATAGAGTTCGTAACCCACCAGCGGCGAGTTGGGGTCACGCTGGGCATGCAACCGAATAACCGTGCTGTCGCCAAACGGCCGCACGCGCGTGGCGGTGCGGAAGGTGCGTTTGTTTTGTCGGCCCTGCAAACCGCCAGATTTGCCCGCGTGGTAATCCAACTTCAGACTGCTGCCATCGATCTCCTTGACCAGCAAGTAAGCCCAACTGAGTGGACCGATCGCGAT
>CALELC010000387.1 GCA_937904535.1 uncultured Planctomycetaceae bacterium | reverse complement strand
CAGTTCGATCGCCGAGCGATCGACCACCTCCGTCGCCGACCGCTCCGCCGGTCGGTCGTTCCGGCATTCGCTTGGTTTGAGCACTGCAGCACCAGTTCGCTAGCCTGCAGTAAACTCTTTCTCTCTCAGTTCGATCGCCGAGCGATCGACCACCTCCGTCGCCGACCGCTCCGCCGGTCGGAGTTTCCTAGCCCCAGGTTCGACCGAACCCGCGGCTCATGGATGCCAGCTGATTAAGTTTCGCTAAGCAATACGTCGGCACAACCTACCTCGCCCCCGCAGCCCGGTTTGCCCGCAATGCAAGCCACCCTATACCGTGGCCGAGGTGACCGACTGGATCTGTCGCAGAAACAGATCCATCGAGGCAGTTCGCTCTTCAACCCGTGGGTGCATCGCCTGCATGATCGCGCGTGCCAACCGGGGGTCCAAGTCGGGCCGATAGCTGAGGATATCCTTCGGCGGATCGGCATCGTGGTGCAGCGCCGCCCGGCCGTTGGTTAACGAGGTCTGCCAGGGGAACTCAAACGTGCACAGGCTGTAACAACTGACACCAAAGGAGAAGATGTCGACGCGTTTATCGGTCGGTCGACGGCGCACGATTTCCGGCGACATGTACAAAGGTGTGCCGGTGCGGTTGCCTGCGGCCATGAACGGCGGAGTAGCAGGAACCGTCAAACCAAAGTCGATCAGCTTGACGCCCGAGAAATCGGGCAAGCAGATAAAATTGCGCGGGCAGATGTCGCGGTGAATGAAGCCCCGTTCATGGACATAGTGAATCGCTTCGGCCATGTTGCGTATCATCTGCAGCCGCGACGGCCCAACCGCTGCCTCATTGCGGTCAGTGATCGTTTTTTGCAACGTCGGCCCGTCGATGTACTCCATTACCAAGAATGGCTCGTTCTTCGTCGACAACCCGACTTCATAGGTCTCTACGACCAGCGGGTGCTTCATACTGAGCGCGATTTCGCCTTCGGTCGGCTTGTTGAGACCTTTGAATCGCGATTCGAAGAACTCGAACTTTTCCAAATCGCACAGCTTCACGCCGACGATCTTGCCGGTGGTCCGATCACGTGCGACGAAAAAGCTACTCATCGTCCCACTGACGCTCGACCGCAATCGTTCGAACCGCGCGTCGATGTTGACCTTCCCCCGCGTCACGCCGCCGCCGCCACCGCTGCTGCCGGAGGAGCCAAACATGGATTTTAGAGAATCGATGAAGCCCATCGTCATTTACCGCAGTAATCGATCGCGCGAGCGATTTCGCTCTTGAGATGTTGACGAGCGACGATCCGGTCGATGTAGCCATGTTCCAGCAAGAACTCGCTGGTTTGAAAGCCTTCGGGCAACTCGATGCCGATCGTTGCTTTAATCGTTCGCGGCCCCGCAAACCCGATCAAGGCCTTCGGCTCGGCAAACACCAGGTCACCCAACGAAGCAAAGCTCGCCGCCACACCGCCCATCGTCGGATTGGTCAGCACGCTGATGAACAGCCCGCCGGCAGCGTGATAGCGAGCCAGCGCCGCAGAGACTTTGGCCATCTGCATCAGCGACAAAATGCCCTCGTGCATCCGCGCCCCACCGCCGCTGCCGCTGATGATGATCAGGGCCAGATTCTGCGTTGTGGCATGCTCGACGAGTCGCGCCAGTCGCTCCCCGACGACTGACCCCATGCTGCCCATGATGAAGGCCGAATCGGTAACCGCGAATGCCACGCGGCGAGCGCGGATCATGCCGGTGCCGGTCAACACCGCATCGGTCAGTCCCGTCCGCTTCTGTTCCGCGACGAGCCGCTGGGCATACGGCCGACGATCAGAGAACCCCAGCGGATCCGTCGGCCGCAGATGTTCGTTCATCGGCTCAAAGGTGCCATCGTCGAGCACCTGGGCGACGCGTTCGATCGCCGAAACGTAAAAGTGATAATCGCACTTGGGACAGACATTCAGCCGGCTGATCACTTCTTTGCGATACACCGACGCATTGCAGCCGGGGCATTTGAGCCACAGCCCTTCGGGAACCCCGCGCTTTTTCTGCGGCTGATTCAGCACCGCTTCACCGATCGCCTCGGCAGTGACGCTGGGGGTACCGTTGGCGGCCGAGCCGCCGCGCGACGCGACGTCCACAGCCGGCGGATGATCGCCAGAGGTCGTGGCACGAGCGGACTCGGAGTGAGAATCGACGGAGGCCATGGGGCAGAAGCGCAGGGAATGCGCTAGGCAAGCGGAAGGAAAAACGAACTGGAGTACCTAGTGTGACAAATCAACGCAGACTCGTAACACCCCAATCGTAGCCGCTCACCGGCAATTTTGCTGTACCTAAACCGACCCTTTCAGCCCCACCCCCTCGCAAGAGGAGACCGCAGGCGAACGCGGGCCGGAGCCGGTCAGCTGAGCGGCAGGCGGGCAAAGCGGGAAAGCTCCCTTTTATTTGCTGACGGGAATTTGCTACAGCCCGGGGGCTGGGCGACCGGAGCGTCGCTCGCTACCCGCCGGTAGGTTGCCGGTCCCCATGTCTTGCCGTAAATGGAGCCAAGGATGGCAGTGTCCAAGACGTTATTTTCCGCCGTCATGCTTTCGGTCTGCATCGCGGCAACGGCCCCGGGAGTTCTCCAGGCCGCACCGCCGAGCCTGCTGAAGATTTTCGGCAAGACGCCTCAAGCCGAAGCCGCTGCGAACGACCCGCGAAAACTTACCGAAGTCGATGGGCCCTGGATGATCCTGGCGGCCTCCTTCGCCGGCTCCTCTGGACGCGAGCAAGCCGAAGCGCTGGCCGACGAGCTGAGCAAAGAAATGGGGATGCCCACGTTCATCCACGAAGAAAATTTTGACTTCACCGGCAAGATCGAGCAGCCCTCGTCAACCGGCCGCGTGCTCCGCTACGCCAACCAAGCTCAGTATCAGGCGTTTGCCGTTCTCGTGGGCGAATACGACTCGGTCGACCACCCGCAGTTGGTGAAAGACCTGAAACGGATCAAAGCTTACAAGCCCAAGGGAGCCGGCGTGTCCGAAGCCGAGGAAGCCACAACCAGCACCCCGGAAACCCCGATGGATGCAGTCAAGAATCTGCAGCGCGGGCTGGTCAAGCGGCTTGGAAAAACGCCCCCCGGACCGCTGGGAAATGCCTTTGCGACCACCAATCCGATGCTGCCCGAAGAGTACTTCATGATCCCGGAAGTCGACTCGTTCGTGATGGAACTCAACAGCCGCGTCGAATACAGCCTGCTGGATAACCCAGGCAAGTTTACGGTCGTCGTCGCCACCTTCTCGGGACTGACCACGATTGTCGACGGCAAAAAGGACAAGGAGTTTGAGCCGAGCAGTGAGCGGATGGACGCCTGTGCGATGAACGCCCACATCATGGTCACGGAGCTGCGCAAACAAGGCATCGAGGCCTACGAGTTCCACGACCGCACTCGCAGCCTGGTGACGATCGGCAGCTTCAACGAACTCGGGCACTCCAGGCCCGGCGGCGGTTTCGAATACATCCCCGGGATCCGCCGCGTGATGGAAAATCACCGCGCCGGCAACGACGTCGAACCAACGAAGTTCGGCCCGGGCATCCGCGCTCGCCATGTCGCCTCGATTCCTTACGACATCAATCCCACGCCGATTGCTGTCCCCAAGAAGTCGAAGAAAAGCCTCTACAGCGGCCGCCTTGGGATGCGTTAGCCTCAAGGTGGTGATTGCCCAAAGTGGTCGATCGCTCCGCCGATCGAACCTACAACCACCTGGAAACGTCACAGCTGCAAGCCAGCCCCTTCGGCGTTTGCAGCCAGCCAAC
>CALELC010000386.1 GCA_937904535.1 uncultured Planctomycetaceae bacterium | reverse complement strand
GTGGCGCGGTGGGCCGCTGGGTGAAAGCTCCCTCGCCGCGTCGAACCTCGAGCACGCACACCGCCTGCAAGGTTCACTGCTGTTGATCGTCGGCGAGCTGGATCAGAATGTCGATCCAGCCAGCACGCTGCAGGTCGTCGACCGACTGGTCCGCGCCAACAAACCGTTCGAGTTTCTGCTGATCCCGGGCGCGGGTCATGGAGCAGCGGAAAAACCTTATGGAATGCGGCGGCGGCTGGAATTCTTCTACCGTCACTTAGGCAACTCCCCTATCAAACCTTAAACCTGTTTACGGCGATCACTTTGCATGACAAACGCATCTATCCGCCGGATCGCCGTTTGGTCGGGCCCGCGTAATCTTTCCACCGCCTTGATGCGCAGCTTTTCCTCGCGACCTGATTGCGTGGTCAGCGATGAACCGTTCTATGCGTGCTATTTGAACCGACATCCGCTAGACCATCCCGGCCGCGACGAGGTGATCGCCAGCCAGTCGACCGATTGGCGCGAGGTTGCTCGGCAACTGTCGCTGGGGCCGCCGCCGCTGGACCGGTCACCCTTACTGGACCGACCCGTGTGGTACCAGAAGCACATGGCTCATCACATGCGTCCCGAGATGCTCGGCGATTGGCTCGACCATCTCGACCATGCGCTGCTGATTCGTCATCCGGGCTTTGTGATCCAGAGCTACCACCGCGTGGTCGGCGACATGGGCTTGGCAGAGACGGGGCTGCCGTGGCAGTGGCGATTGTTCGAACACCTGCGGCAGACGCGCGGCATCACGCCGGCTGTGATCGATGCCAGCCAGCTCCGCCGCAACCCCGAACAGACGCTTCGCGGACTCTGCGCGGCGTTCGAGCTCAGCTGGGAACCGGCGATGCTGCACTGGCCCGCTGGACCACATCCTCAAGACGGTGTGTGGGGAAAACACTGGTACGCCAATACTTGGAAATCGACCGGCTTTGAGCCGCCGCCGGAAACCGAGCCAGAACCGCCGCGACTGCCAGTGCCCTATTTTGACGAAGCGCTCGAGCTGTACCACAAGCTGAAAGAACAATGCTGCAACCCATCAATCCGGCCAACGCCAACCTGATCGTCAACATCAACGGGCAACTGGTTCACCGCGACCAAGCCGGGATCTCACCGTTCGACTCGAGCGTGCAAAACGGCGATGCGGTTTGGGAAGGACTGCGGCTCTATAAGGGTCGTATCTTCCGGCTGCAGCAGCACCTCGCTCGGCTGCGCCAGAGCGCCGCGATGTTGCACTACGAAGGGATGCCGAGCGATGAGCGGTTGATCCATGAGCTCGAAAGCACATTGGCCGCGAACGCGATGCACGACGGTGTACATGTCCGCCTGACCGTCACGCGCGGGCTGAAGTACACCAGCGGGCTCGATCCGCGGATCAACCGCTTGGGGTGCACGTTCATCATCCTCGCCGAGCACAAACCGCCGGTTTACGACAACCGCGGCGGCATCTCGCTGATCACCGCCCAGCACCGGCGGCCGTTTGCCGACGTGCTCGACCAGCGGATCCATAGCTGCAACCAGCTCACCAGCATCCTCGCCAAGATCGAAGCCAATCTGGCCGGGGCCGACGATGCGCTGATGCTCGATACCGCCGGGATGCTGGCTGAAACGAATGCCACGCATGTGTTTCTCGTCCGCCGCGGCGTCCTGATCACTTCGACCACACGGGCCTGCCCCGAGGGGATCACGCGGGCTGCAGTGCTAGAGCTATGCGAGCGGCATGGACAAGCGTTCGAAGTCCGCGACGTCTCCGCTGCGGAGTTGCTAGAGGCCGAGGAGATGTTCGTCACCGGCACGATGGGCGAGATCACCCCGGTCGCGCGGCTCGACCAGCACTCGTTTGCTCCGATCCCCGGCCCCATCACTGTCCGCATCGCCGCCTGGTTCCGAGAACTGACGGGCGATCCGAGCGAAGGTACCCGTGTCGTCGCCGAGTAGCTCGAGAGCCGAGTTGGATAGGACGACACTGTTGGACAAGTTGCGCGGGGAACACAAGCAGCGAAATATCTGCGAAGGATCACGCGAAGCCGCGAAGCTCGCTAAGCGGAAAAGGCTCACTTGGCGAGTAGCTCGGGGGTGCGCTGGTGGTCGGTTAATTGCCTGTACACCGCTGCAGGCTCTTGAGAGCCTGCTCGCAAAGTTCGATCTCACTGTGCTTTATCGAACAATCCGCGCAGAAAAAAACCCGAGGTTACAGGGCAACCTCGGGCTTTCGCGTTTCAAGATGCAACTTACAGCGGAGGGCACGGGACTCGAACCCGCAGCCCCTTGCGGGGTACCTCAGTTCCAATGAGGCCGCTCACCAACTCGCTTACCCTCCATTTGACGCCCGGCCCGTCGACCTGCCTCCCAGCTCGCCTAAGCGTCCGGGAATTGCCTGACGATGGCCAGCGTCGCGGTGAAAATCAATTCACCAGTTTCGCACCGCTGATCAGCTTAATGAATTCTTTGTTGCTCTCAAAGCGGCCTAGCTGCTTGGTTAATTGCTCCATCGCATCGATGTGGTGCATCGAGCTGAGCGTCCGCCGCAGCATCGTCACCGCTTCGAGCGTTTCCTCGTCCAACAGCAGCTCTTCGCGGCGGGTGCCGCTCTGGCTGATGTCGATCGCCGGCCAGACACGGCGGTCGGCCAAGCGACGATCGAGGACCAGTTCCATGTTACCGGTCCCTTTGAACTCTTGGAAAATCGCTTCGTCCATCCGGCTGTTGGTGTCGACCAGCGCTGTACCGACGATCGTCAGCGAGCCGCCTTCTTGGAACGCGCGGGCCGTAGCGAACAACTTCTTCGGGATGTCCATCGCCTTGATGTCGAGGCCCCCGGTCATCGTGGCTCGGCCACGGCCGGTCTGACCAACCCATTTGTTGAACGCCCGGGCCAGCCGCGTGATCGAGTCGAGCATCAAGAACACATCTTTGCCCATTTCGGCCAAGCGTTTGGCACGATCGATCACCAATTGGCTCAGCCGCACATGGCTATCGACGTCCATATCGAGGCTGCTAGCGATGACTTCGCCATTGGTAATGCTCCGCTTCATGTCGGTGACCTCTTCAGGTCGTTCATCGACGAGCAGCACCAGCAGCGTGACATCGGGATGATTCTTTGCGATCCCAGCGGCCATATCCTGCAGCATGATCGTTTTGCCGCTGCGTGGCGGAGCAACGATCAAGGCGCGTTGGCCTTTACCCAGCGGGGCGAGCAGGTCGATCACTCGGTTGGTGATCGGACGTTGGCCAATCTCCAGCGGCAACCACTGGTCGGGGTTGATCGGCGTGAGCGAATCGAACGGTTTGACGTTCAGATAATCGTCCGGCGCCATGCCGTCGATGTCGATCAGTTCGCGGACACGCGGACCTTGTTGGCGGCGTGCCTCTTGGACCATCGCCCGCAGCTTCAGGCCCTGCCGCAGGCCAAAGCGTTCGATCATCGTGCCGGGAACAAACGGGTCAGAGCGTTCGCGGCTGTAGTTGTTTTCTTCGGTCCGCAGGAA
>CALELC010000385.1 GCA_937904535.1 uncultured Planctomycetaceae bacterium | reverse complement strand
GCGGCAGGAGTGCTGCCGTCATACTGCGCGGGCACGTAGACGCTATAGCGCCGCTTGGTACCCGGGTAAACGGTGCTGTCCAGCAACTCATGCTCGGTAACCTTGCCCTGCGGAACACCGTCGATCGGACTGGAATCGGGGCCATGCTCGTAGGGACCTGGGACGATGTCAGGCAGTTGCGCGACGGCTGGCGACACCACCGGGGTCACGATCGCGACGGTCAACCCGAGCAGCAATGCGCCCCAACATGAGGATCCGGTCTGGTTCAAGGTGGTAGCCCTCAAAGATGCGACGAACCGGCAGCGACCGTCGTCAAGGTGAGAAACAGGGGAGGCGGGACTGCCGGCACCGGGATAGCAAAACCTCGGAGCCGGCGGGCTCTTCATCATACCTGCTGCAGCGGCTTGCGCTCAAGCAACCGCCCCAAGCGGGGTGTTACGGCAGTTGAGTTCGACCATCGGGAGGACGAAGCTTCCCAAACCTAGCCGAGCAGCGCGCGTTAACGCTCCGATTTCAAAAACGCAATCAGGTCAGCGAGTTCCTGCTTGGTCAGTTGCTGGTCCAGGCCAGCCGGCATAATCGAGACACTGCTCGGCTGAATCGTCTCGATATCCTCGCGGGCGATGCGCACTCGTTGGTCAATCCCCGTCACCAGCGTCAGTGCTTGCAGGTCTTCGTCGGCGATCACGCCCACATGCGAGCGACCGTCGAAGGTTAGCACCTGGAACGACTCGTAACTGCGCACGAAACTGGCACTCGGATAGACGATCGCTTCCAACAGTTCCTGCCCGCTGCGAATGCGATTGATCCGCGTCAGGTCAGGGCCGATCCGTCCACCGTGATAGCCCACCGCGTGACACGCGCTGCAAGCGGCGCGACTGCTGCGGAAGGTCTGTAAGCCTCGCAGAGGATCGCCCGCAGGCAGTTCGTCCCAAAGCTGCCGCAAGTGTTCGGCCTGCTGCCTGCCGCCATCGCCAGCGAGCTGTTCGAGCAGCGGTTGCGCCTGTTGCCGAATCGGCTCAGGATGTTCACGAAAATGCTCTTCCACCACCGCTCGCAGGCCAGGCGCCTGTTCGCTCGCGGCGAGCGACTGCAGCAGCGTGGCGTTGACCTCGGCATCGTGATTTCGTCGCAATAGGTTCAACACGCCGCTCAGTTCCATCGGACCGAGTTCCGCCGCCACCTTTGCCAGGTGCAGCGCCTCGGTCTTCGCCAGTGGCTGCCGGGCCAGCGCTGCTAGCGCCAGTTGTCGGTGGTGCGGTGGAGCATCTGGACCGAGCAGTTCAGCCAGCCGCTGGAAGGTTGGAGCAATGGCGTCTTGCTCCGTCGTCGCCGAGTTCCATGACGCACCGGGAGGCGCAGCTGCCGCTAACATCAACCACAATTCAACATCGGACTGGTGACGTGTGAGCGCCGCTCGGCAAGCATCGACGAGTATTGGAGGCGGTGCCGCGGTCCAACGGACGGCTGCGAGCACGCTCGCCCACTGGCTCAGTTCCTCGTCATCCGCGGGATCCACAGCCAACCGGCTGGCGATCGGTGCCACCCAGGCAGCCGGAAGAGCCGCGGGTGGACTCGCCGCCAATGCCGCCAACAGCTGCAGTCGTTGCTCATTCGCTCCCGCCGCAATTACACCGGCAACCGCATCCACCAGCCCTGGGCGCAGAACCAGCCGCTGCAGCGTTCTCTGCCAACGCTCGGGATCCTCGCTCTCGCTGCCTTGCACGAGTAAGTCCGGCAATGACTCGGCAACGACACTGTCCCAAGCCGGTCGACGAGCGAGCATTTCAATGGCGAGTTCGCGCTCAGCCGCGGTACCGCTGCGCAAGATGGAAACCACGTGCTCCGCGCGCAGTGAATCGTCGTCGCGCTGCCCCAGCACTCGCAGTGCCGCCAGACGCGATGCAGGCTGCTCAACGGTAAGCGCCTGGGCCAGTGTCGGAACCGCTGCGGGCCCCAACTCGATCAGCGCGTAGAGCAGCGAATGTTCGAGAATGCGATCCCCCGTGGCTGCTGACAACTGCGCCAGCAAGGCACTGGCGGCTCGGCTGTCGCCCAACCGCCCGAGCGCTTCGGCGGCATAGCGGCGTTCGCGGGGCTCACCCGTCTGCAGAACCTGCATCAGCCGCTCCGCTGCCGGAGCAAATCGGTAGGTCGCTAGACCCTGCATTGCCGCCAGCCGCACCACGGGCTGCGGATCGTCGAGCGACTCCACCAGCACCGACAACCATTGAGTTCGCTGCTCGTCCTGCGCCGGATCGAGCCGGCCAATGACCTCGATCAACGCCCAGGTTGCGTGGGCGCGGAGCAGCGCCGTCTCGGCACCGTTTGCATCCTGAGCTTGCTGAGGAGAATGCAGCGCGCTTGCCAGCGCTGTGGCAGCATCGGGCTGCTCGACCAATCGCAGCCGCGCTTGCCGCCGGACCGCTGGGCGCGAATCGCCAAGCAACTGCACCAGCGCGCTGCTATCGAGCGAATCCCACTCCAATTTGCGGCCACGAACGTCGGCAGCCGCTACCGGTGTCGTCGGGACCAAACGGTAGATCCCGCCGGTCGCTTTACTTTGATCGATGTGCGAGGTCGGGCAGCAGAGGGTGTACCAGCCACCGGTGTCGACGACGAGCAGACTGCCATCGGCATCCTCGAGCACGTCGGTGGGATGAAAATCGGGCCGGTCAGCGACCAACAAATCGGTATCCTCAGTCCGCAGGCCAGCCCCCTCTTCCACCAAGTGGTGCTGACTCACCTTCTGCAGATTGAAATGCGCGACCAATAAGGCACCACGGAGGTTGTTATTCGAAAGCGTTGCTTCGCGGATCGCTAAGCCGGCTGGAGCGGCAGGTCCTAGGTGTGTCATCACCGGCATCAATGGACCGGTTCGCGGATGGCCATCGAGTGCTCCCTGTTCCTTGCCGTAGACTCCACCGTAGACCGCGTGAACCAACGCATCGCGCCGTCCTTCGGCCGGATGCTGGATGAAAGTGCAAGTAAAAAACCGTTCGCCGCACAGGCTGGCCGCAACTTCGACGGGATTGTCCATCCCGCCCGTCATCACGGATTCCACGAGACCGGTCCGCGGGTGCCGCCGGAAGAGATGCGAAGCCCGCGTCGACCAGGTAGAGCCGTCTTCTCGTGCATAGGTTTGCTCGGCAAAGGCCCCTTTTGCCCAGTAAACCCAGCCGTCGCGGCCCATAAACGGACCGTGCAAATCGTTGGCGCAGCCTGTCAAAGTTTTGCCGTCAAACCACACCGACCGTTCATCTGCGATGCCGTCATCGTTGGTGTCCCGGAGCAGCCAAATCTCTGGCGGCGTCCCGACGAGAATGCCTTCGGGCGTCCACAGCACCCCTTGAGGCAGCATCAGGTCTTCGGCGAACACAGTGCGGTGGTCGAAGGTACCGTCGTTGTCCAGATCCTCCAAAACCACCAGGCGGTGAGGACGTTCCTCCAACTGTTGCTTGACCGGCGCGCTGCTGCCGGACGATTCCACAATGTACAACCGGCCGTCGGGAGCGA
>CALELC010000384.1 GCA_937904535.1 uncultured Planctomycetaceae bacterium | reverse complement strand
CACGGTCGAGATCACAGCCGATGGCAAAAACCGGCTGGAGTTAGTGGTTGAGGATTGAGCCTCCAACTGCCCATTAGCCCCCTCTCTCGCACTCGTTTGCTTTACCGGTTGAAGGCTGTTCGCAGCCTCTGCGGCTGCGGCGATCGCTTTGTATTCAATAGGAACCTTCGTGATGCTGCGCCACATTGCTTTTCCGCTGGTGATCGTGCTGGCATGGTCTGCCGCTTTCAGATTTCTGGCAGCGGCCGCCGACCTCGATCTGCCCAGTGTCGAGACGATTGGGAACGACTCTGCCGCTGGCGCGATCGACATCGGCAGCCGGCTTGAACCGTTCGTGGATGACTACTTGATCCAGTCGCTCACGGGGGAAGCCAAACTCACTCTGCACAAACCGGTCAGCCGAGAAGTTGTCATCAGCCATGACGCACCTTGGGAGGGAAACACTTCGACCTACCATACTGTGTTCCATGATGTCCAGAAGTACCGCATGTACTACCGCGGACATCATGCGGAGGCCCATGGCAGCGGGAAGATCAAAAATCATCCAGAGTTCACCTGCTATGCGGAAAGCGACGACGGCATCCACTGGGAAAAACCCAAACTAGGCTTGTTTGAATTCAACGGCTCCAAAGACAACAACATCGTCTGGGCAAGTGGCCCGGGGGTTCACAACTTTGCTCCCTTCTACGACGCCAATCCCGATGCGGAGGCTGATGCGAAGTACAAGGCAATCGGCTCAAAAGGCAAAGGCCTGTACGTGTTCAAATCACCGGACGCCATTCACTGGCAACTCTTACATGATGAGCCGGTGATCACAGACGGAGCATTTGATTCCCTCAATTTGGCGTTTTACGACAGGTACCGCGGAAGATATGTCGACTTCCACCGGCATTTTCACAATGGGGTGCGCGACATCAAAACGGCGGTCTCGAACGATTTCATCCAGTGGTCAGCCCCGCAAGGGCTCAAGTACACGGGGGCGCCGGCAGAGCATCTCTACACCAATGGCATCGTCGCCTATCACCGCGCCCCGCATCTGTTTGTGGGATTGCCAAAGCGTTTCATCCCGGACCGCAACCCGACAGGACATCCGGCAAAGGGCGTTTCCGATGCGGTGTTCATGTCCAGCCGTGACGGTGAGACCTTTCATCGCTGGCCTGAAGCAGTGGTCCGGCCTGGCCTGCAAGCGACTCGCTGGATCAATCGCAACAACTTGGCTGCGTGGGGAATCGTTGAGACCAAGTCCGATATTCCCGGTGCGCCGAACGAGCTGTCGATCTACACCACCGAAGACTATTACGAGGGGGACAGCGTAAAACTTCGTCGACACACCTGGCGGCTCGACGGATTTGTCTCCATCCAAGCCCCGTTCGCTGGCGGCACGGCGTTAACCAAGCCGTTGGTGTTTGCTGCCGAGCGTAGCGGCGGTGAACCGGAGCCCATTGAACTGCGTCTCAATGCCTCGACCTCTGCCGCAGGCTCTGTACGCGTTGAGTTGCTCGAAGCAGGCGCGCCGATTCCAGGATTCACGTTTGCGGAATGCGACGCACTGTTCGGTGACGGCATTGCGGTGCCGGTCTCGTGGAAAGGCCGAACCGACGTCTCAGGGCTCGCCGGCAAAGCGATCTCAGTCCGCTTGGCGTTAGCGGACGCCGATGTGTACGCGATGCAATTTGTCGGCCCCTCAGCGAGCGACGTGGAGTGAGTTGCGCGTCGCCCGGAGTGTGGTGCCCCTAACCTCGGTGACCTCCTGTTCTGAGCCGCTCAGTGAGCAATCGCTTCCCAGCGACGAGACTCGAGTGACCTTAAGGCAGCCAGGTTTACCCGCAGCGTCTGGAGCCCTTCGCTGAGGCTGCACAGCGGAGCTGCCGTACCTTCGAATGCGTCGAGGAAAGCATTCGCTTGCCGGCGGAAGAGCTCATCGCGTTCCAGTGGCACGGTCGGTTCAACCTGCCACGGCTCCTCGGGGTTCTCGGTCCACAGCCAACGCCCGCCGTGAACCTCATACCGAGCCATGCCGCGCTGACAGATCACGGTCAACGTGCCCTCATTGGCAGGTTGATGTTGATTGAGGCTGTAGGTGGCCAACACCTGCCGGTGCCGAGCCAGCAGATGAACCGTGTCTTCGACGTTCACACCATCGAGTACTAAGTGCTCCGCATCCGCGATCAATTCTGTAACCGGCCCCACCAGCCATTCCGCGGCATTGACGACATGAGTCAAGGCATCCTGGATCGCTCCGCCGCCGGTCGCCCGATCGCGATAGTAGATCTCACGGTATGCCGGACGGTAGAACGGAAAGTTTTGACCAAACACGGCTACAACCTGTACCGGCAAGCCAAACCGACCGTTGTGGATCGCCTGCCGCATCGCCTGCAATGCTGGATGGGCACGATAGACGTAGGCAACGCCCGCCGTGACTTGGGCTGACTTCGCCAGCGCAAGCAGCTCCTCCGTTCCATCCAAAGCGGTACTCAGCGGCTTCTCAATCAACACCGGCACACCGGCACCGATCAGCTGAGCAGCCATCGAGATGTGCAGGTGGGCCGGTGTGCAGATCACCGCCACGTCCGGCTGACTATCGAGGGCTACTGCGAAGTCGTCATAGGTTGTCCGCAGCCCGCATCGCTCGGCGACCGCGGCGCGAACGTGAGACTGCGTTTCACAGAGAGAGACCTCGACACGCTGCGTGTACTGAAAGCAACGCACATGACGCTCACCGATCGAGCCCCCGCCGATAACCAGCAACTGCGGACGTGTGGTCATTGCCGATTCCTTCGCTATTGCTTCTCGGGCAGTTGGACCTCTGCCACATAGATATTGGTCTTGCCTTCGTGCGAGCTGTAATAGCTGACCCACAGTCGTCCGTTATCCCAAACCAATCCCGGATAGCTGGTATCGCCGCCCGAGGGCAGCGTTACGATCTCTTCGAGTTCGGGCTTCGCCGGATCAAGCCACCAGAGCCGTGTTGTGGCTGAACCGATGTAATCCCGCCCAGCGGCCAGCAATCGGCCATCCGGCAACTGCAGGAGTTCTGGGCCACCGACGCGTTTGCCTAAGCCTTGCCATTTCCACTCGGTATAAGGCGGTACCGCTTTGCCGAGCATCGCTTCGCCTGGATCGCGGCGCAGCAAACAGAGCACCGAATCATCTTCCAGAAACACAAGCCCAGTCTCGTTGGGATAGCCGTCATCAAACAGGTTTTCCACCAACACATCGAACTTCCGGCCGTCGTCGCTTTGATACAGCCGGGCCATCCGCGGTTCAGTGGTGGCATAGCCAATCCCATAGGCTTTGCCCTTATGCCAAGTGATTCGCCAGATCCAGAAATTGGGCTCACCGATTTCCACCGGCTCACTCCAGTTCTCGCCGTCGTCTGAAAACCAAACGAGTGACTGGTGCCGAACCGGAGAGGGAGGATGCAGGGCAGAAGCGCCGACGAGCATCAACTTCCCTTCCGGCGTGATCGTAATCTTGGCATCGCGCAAATCGCCGGTTGGGGAAGTAATCAGTGCAGCCGAACGCCAGGTTTTTGCGTCGTCGGACTGCAGCACTCGCAGGGCACCGTCGGGAGAGACATGGCCTTTTCCTTCGCGAAACACGCAGTACCAGCGATCCTTGAAACGCGTCAGATCGGTAAAGGCGTTATGAGCACCTTGATCCCAGATCTTCTGGACCTTCACCCCTTCGGACTCAGCAGCAGAAACACTTCCTCCTGCAAGCGACAACACTAACAACCCAACCCACGAACAATGAATCCGACAATCCTTCATGATGCACCTCAATCTTCGAACCAATAGCCGACCACTACAAACAAACAGGGTGTGTCGAGAGAAACCCGAAGCTACCGCTTTAGTCTTGATTGGCTGCGAAACGCAGCGCATAGACATCGGCATCCTTCATCACCAACCGCAATCGTACAGCTTGCCCAGCGAGCTTACTGACATCGCCACCGTGATTCCAGCGGACCTCGCGTTCGATCTCGTTACCGATCAGCTCCACCGTATCCGCCAGTGAATAACCTGGCAGCGGCTCACCTTGTGCATTTTGGATTTCGACACGAATGCCACCTGCCGCAGAGGTGGCGAAGTTCAGGAGCAAGCGCTCGCCATCGAACTGAATCGGTTTGGTGAGCAATTCGCCTCCTTCGTACGGCGTCCGCACGGAGGCCAAACCGTCTAATCGCATGGAATACCGCTGGAGCTGCGCCGTCGGTTGCCCATAGTTTTGATTGACGTATAACGACATTTCCGTCGCTCCGGTCTGCACCAGATTCAGTGCCGGATAGTTGGTGCGGGAAACCCAGTTTTCGAGCCCAATACCGGGCCGGATGAAGGCTCCTGAGAAGGTGCGGTCATAACGATTTCCACCGCGCGAAGTCATCAGCACCGCATCCGAGGTGTCTTTGAAATAATTGGGGTGGACATTGACCGCCTCGGCCTGCTCAGCGGAGATCACTTGCCGTCCGGGGAAAAACCGCGCGGCCGTTGCCACATAGATATGCGGTGCGCGAAAGTAGGGCTGAGTTTGATTGGTATACAGGTGTTGGCTGGGCTTGCTGCTATCGGTATCGCTATAAGTCATCATCACCGGCTCACTCCAGTTGATGAAGTCCGGCGAAGTGGACCGTGCGATCGCCCGGATGCCTTCGGGTGCCTTGCGGTAATACAACACATACTGCTGTTCCGCCTCAGACCAGAACGCCAGATTCTGCGAGTCAAAAACCCAGCCGGTGTCCTGGAAGACCGGTTTGTCTTGCAATTTCTTCCAGTGCACGCCGTCGGCCGAGACGTAAGCGATCAAACCACTGGTGGCGACCCCACCGATGGCTTTAAAGCGTTGCTCCGGATCGGCCGCTGGATTGCGATCAAGAAAGGGGCAGAAATTATGAGTAACTGGGGCAGCGTTTGCCAGAATGACGTTGTTCTGCCGCGTTCCGTCAACTTCAAATAAGTTTAAATCGGGCTTGGTCCAGTTCACTCCGTCATTGGAATAGGCATAGCACGTGACCTCACGTTGATTGCCATCGCTGCCGGCGACTGGGATGCCGCGATAGTACAGGCGATACAGATCCTCGTGGTGAATGACGGTGGCGTAACCACAAAACAGCCCTTCCCACGGCTGGTCAAAGCGCAGCACGGGCCCTTCATCACGCGGTTCGTGCAAAACCAGCTGCGCGTTCTCAAGCTGATCGATCAAATGATGATCAACCAACAGCTCGCGCCGCGTCCCTAGGTCAATCGGTTCGACGCCACTGGCTGGCTGGCTGCCAGCTGTCTCTTGGAACAAGATCGCTACGATGAGCCCTGCAAATTGCCAAACACGCATGAGAGGATACCTCGCTGAAGGAAGGAGAGGCCTAAGGAAGGGCTTAAGGAGGGGAGGAGACCGGCAGCCCGGCTCCGTTCAGTCGGGAAGGATTGGCTGATCGCCAGGATTGACCTCGAGTGCCGAGCGCATTTGCACGCGGACCATGGCCCGAGCGCGTTCGACGTCTCGCTCGCGAATCGCATGGAAAAGTTCGCGGTGTTCCCACACGATGCGTTCGGCGGTCGCAGGGCTCGACTCGCAACGTGGGGCGAGTTGGAAGAACTTCACCAAAACTTGCTGCATGCCGGTGATCAGGCGGGAACCGGTCATCCGCAAAATCTGCGAGTGAAACTCGATGTCGAGTTCGACGGTTCGTTGCGAGCTGACATCCTCCTGCAACGCCTGTTCGAATTCCTGCTCGATTTTCCCGAGCATTTCAATCTGCTCGTCGGTCGCCGCGCGGACCGACAACTCGATCGCGCCGACTTCCAGCGCATATCGCAATTGAGCGAGATCGCGCCAATCCGCTGGCGACGCAACCAACGACGGCAAACTCATCGACAGGAGCCGCAACGGGTCGGGATGCCGCACCACCAAGCCCTTGCGTTTGCGGCCTTCGAGAATTCCCAGTGCCTGCAGCCGACTGATCGCTTCGCGGGCAACCGTGCGCGACACCCCGTATTCTTGAGCCAGTTGTGCCTCGGTCATGAAAAACGTCCCGTCAGGTGCTTGCTCCCGCTGAATCCGCTCACGAATGGAGCGGGCAAGTTGTCGCGATTTCGAGACCGCTGGAGATCGGTCGTTCTTGGAACTCATAGATGATTGCCGGCAGACCGGACAGGACGATGGAAGAGGTTGGGTGACGAGTTGGAGTCGTTCAATGCAAACCGCTCGGCGAATACCCAACCGGCCGCAGCGCACGGGCGTTCGTGGAGCGGGTATCGCGGGCTCACGCACTGTAGCGAATCGGCCTGCAACCGTCCTGCCTAGAAGAGTTTCGTGATCGCCGTTCCCTCCTCAAGCAGGTTGTAGGGCCGACCTTGCGGATCGATCGCGTCGAGACTGTCGATGCCCATTGCATGGTAGACCGTCTTGGCGATGTCGGCCGGTGTCACGGGATTGTCAGCTGGATACTCCGCGAAGCGATCGCTGGTCCCGTAGGTCTGCCCTCCTTGGATCCCGCCGCCGACCAGGATGTTGGTATGGCAGTGTGTCCAGTGATCGCGACCTGCGCCGCTGGGGCCACCACTCCGCGGGTCGCCGATCTTCGGCTTGCGTCCCATCTCGCTGGTGACCAGCAGCAAGGTTTCGTCCAGCATGCCGCGCTGCGCCAAGTCTTCGATCAGCGCCGAAAAGGCCTGGTCGAATACCGGCAGCAGATCCTCCTTCAAGCAATTGAAGTTGTTGCTATGGGTGTCCCAGCCCCCGGCGCTAGCGCACTTCTTTCCGAGCCGGGCGAGGTCTTCTTGCCAAAAGACGGTGATGAACGGCACCCCCGCCTCGACCAACCGCCGGGCCACCAACAAGCTCATCCCATTGACGTTCTCACCGTACCGCTCACGGACCGCCACCGGCTCCTGAGCGACATCAAAGGCTTGGGTAGTACCCGCGGAAAGCAACAGCGACAGCGCCCGCTGTTGATGGCCATCCCAGGTACGCGAAGCAGCGAATGCATCAAAGTTCCGGCTATCCGCAGTTAATCGGTCCAGCAGCGACTTGCGCTGCAGCAACCGCTCGGCTGTATTACCATCCTGCAACACCAAGGCCGGCACTTGAAACTTGAGCGGATCGTTCAGATCGCCGTTGACATACAGCGGATCGAACTCCAGCCCCAATCGGGCTGAAAACTGTCCAGGCCGAGTGTAAGCCGGTGCCCCCGCCTTCTGCGGCAAAGTGATGAAGCTTGGCAGGGAACTGCGCTGCGGCTGTTTCGCCGCGACCACCGCCCCGATGCTTGGCCAGTCATCGGGAAAGGGCGTGCGATTATTGCCGAGCGAAAGGAAGGTCGGGTCGGGGACATGACCGGTAAGATTGTAGTAGTACCCGGCATGATGGTCGTTCGTATTGACCGTGGCCCCGACGCTGTTAACCACCGCCAGGTGATGGGCCTGCTTTGCCAATAGCGGCAGATGCTCACAGAGCCGAATCCCGGGAGCGGATGTGGCGATGGGCTGAAAGGGGCCGCGGTATTCTGCCGGTGCGTCGGGCTTCATGTCCCACATATCGATGTGGGAAGCTCCCCCACAGAGAAAGAACAGGATG
>CALELC010000383.1 GCA_937904535.1 uncultured Planctomycetaceae bacterium | reverse complement strand
CCACCGCGCCGCCGATGGCGATCCCATACCGTTTCCAGGCCTCCGCATTCGTAAGTCCTGCGGTCGGCGCACCAATTATTGTCTTGCCGTCGGATTGCGGCATGATGTAGTTGGGAGCCTGTTCGGGATAGTAGACTCGGTAGTTGGCACCCGAAACCCCATCGAAGTCAAAGATAAAGACTTCATTTGTCTTCGTAATATCGGAGTTCATAGCGAACTTCAGATACACAGCATACTGCTCCGGCTCAACCGAATTTTCCGGCATCCGTTCAAACCGAGTGTTCTCGATCACAAGCCGCGCGTAATCGACTTCTCGCCCCAGGTTGCTTGCCCGAGTCATGGTGTTGACTTGGACGCCAACGTAAGCTTGGATCACCGAATCAGCAATGATGATTTCATGATCACGTTTTCCTGTGCTGGTTGCGTCAGGCCCAAAGCTTGGGGTCTCAAAGCCCACCTGCACGCCGCGGATTTCGCTGTTCCGTACATTAACGTTGTCAGAACTGCGAACGGCTTCAATACCCACCCGCGAGATTGGCTGGTAGCCTTGACGCGTCCCCGGAGTCACTCGCGACAGGTCACCGATTAGTTTCAAACCATCAACAACTAAGTTTTCGTTGGCATAGGATGAGAGTGAAAACATTGACCGAGACGTATTCCAGCCCGTGAGTCCGGTAAGGTACTGCTTGTCATCGGGAACACTCTGCCAGTTATCAAATACGGCTCCGGAAGCGTACACCTCATTACCTTCAAAGTGTAAGATGGGTGTTTCGAAGACGTTGTAAGGGATTGTCTCACTGGTCTGCATCAGATCCGCGCCGCGGAACGCTGGTTTGGGCCAGTTGGCTTGATTTGCTCCGTGCAGATTCTGGACAAAGTAGTTGAACCCGGCGCGTTGGGCATTGGCCGCCACGTTGTTTACTGATTCGGTAAGCGGCGATCGGAACCAGAAGCCCTCACCGGCGTTTCCAAGCTTGAAGTTTTTGCCATCACCATTGGAGAGCACGGCGAAATTGCCTTCAAAGCGATTGAAGCTCTCTTGGCCATTTTCGGTTACAAAGCCAGCGCCTTGATAGTTGTAAGCAAAATTCTCGTTGATAAGGCCATAATGGGAGCCATGCACGACGACTCCCCAGCGAAGGGCTCCGTCAATTGCATTGCCGGTCACTTCGAACTGGTAGCCGGAGTCCTCAGGGTTTTCTGGACCAATCGTGTGGTGGAAGTGTAACGCATAGCGAGCTTGGGGGTTCGCGCCGATGTGAGTAACGCTGCCGTCTGCTGCGAAGGTCGTTTCATCTAAGGGAGCTGTCGTTGTCCGACCTAAGTCTTTGAAACGTGCGTAGCTCACTTCAACGTCAGCTCGCCCCAGAAAAGCAACGTGCCCGCGCACACCATCAGGATTCTCCGATCGAAGGACAATATTCCTACTCAGATTGCCGATATGTGGCAGTACAAGTGGATCGCCTCCCGCTGTTGCGCGTGGCCCACGATGGCTGAATTTGAGCGGTTCCGTGAGCGTGACACGGTTACCATCGACCGACTGAATGATCAACTCTTCCACCCGGCTCCGGTTCCAATCGGACTGCGTGTCAGGCAAGACCAACTCATCACCTGGCTGCCAGTTGAGCGGCTCGCTTTCCAGCACCAGCACACGATCTCCAGCCAAAGGTTCCTTAGCGAGCCGAATATAGGAAGAGGTCTTTTCCTGCCCGTAAATTTCAATGGTGCCGAAGCCGATCAGGCCATTGCCCCACTGCTGCGGATCGATACCAGGCTCGGCTACAGTCCCAGTCTTGAAATGCTTGCCATCAGCGCCCGGCGTGTCGGTGATTACGATTTCTGCAGAGACCGCGGCAGCGATCGGATTTTCGGCAGTACCAATCGTCAAAGTACCCGAGGGCATTACCATCAACTCGTTGAGCCATAGCGACGTGTCCACATCGGTTGCGAAGTCAAGGCGGCCGCTGACTTCGATCACATCCAGCTTTAGTTGGTTATGAACATCATAAACGACAGATACGCCTTCAGGAATGCTGACGATATCATCCTGGCTAGGAATCGCTCCAGTGCTCCAGGTCGCTGGGTTTGACCATAAGCCATTTCCAATCGCAGTGTTGGTGGGATTGGCGCCAAATCTTGGCACCTTGTCCCAGTGCACGATCACAGCGCTATCGGTTACCGAGACATGGGAATTATCCATCGCATGGTCCATGTCGTGTCCGACGTCACCGGCGAAGAGACGACGGCCCTCAAGCTGCTCCAAATGGAGACGACGTTGGCGCGCTGGGCGGTGTTGGCGAGACCGGCGATTATTAATGGCAGATTTCTTCGAAAAATAGTTCATGTTTGCTATATATCGGTCAATCGGGGGCCTGCTAGTTAGGCAGGTCAGTGGGATTTTTTGAGGGGAGCCAAGATCTGGACTTGGGGCGGGGTTCGTCGGCATTTGACGTCGCCGTATGCAAAGCAACAGCGGGGGCGTCAGATCTTTGACTCGGTTGTGCCGAGCAATGAGGCAATGGCTAAATACGCGGGCTATTCAGCAAGAGATAGCGACTCCGTCGGAGCGTCAGGCTGGAACCTAAAGGTCTCCGGGATTACATCTCGTCGAAGTAGGACTGCAGAGGTGGCGGAGGTGGGTTGCTGATGTCAGGACACCGACGGGTGTGCGCCTCGAGCCAAGGTAAAGCAGATGGCAGAGGCGGAGGTGCCATAGCGAATGACTGCGATCTCAACAATCTAATGGTCGTTGGGTAATGAGCTTTGTAGGGTCAGCAGGGATGGTGAGGGACAACTGCACCTTAAGATGGAGGAATCGACGCAGTTTCTCCTGCAACTTGAGGGTCACAATCGGTCCTGGCAGGAAATCTCAGATGCAGAAGCCGTGCCAGAAACTTTGGCATCCTCAGCGTGCGTTGCCTGTGTTTTTCCCAAAGTCCTTTCGAATAAGGACTTATTTACTTTTTCCAGAATGACGGCAAGAACTCTGGTAGGCAACGTAGGCAGGGCTTTCGGTGTACAACCGTTACATTCGGAAACTCAGCCTGGTCCCTGACGGTCGCGCGGCCGGATCAACGGCGGTATACAGGCCGTCTCTGCCATGCTCCCTGACTCAGTCGTAAGATCGACGTGAACGGTCGCAGTAGTGTTCCACTCGCTCACCGGCTGCCGAATGTCCGCGACACCTATCTAAGACTGAACGGCGCAAGAAGATGAGCTTGTCGAACAGCATGTCAGGAGCGGATGCGAGAATTATGCCGCTGGCCTACCGCGGCTGACGCTGCTCGATGGACGTCGGAATATGATCGCTCTGTTTAGCCGACGTGTGATGTGATCGAGTGGAAACGCATTCTGCATAAAGAAAGGTTTAGCGGTGCGTGAGACAGCCTAAGGCTAGGTGCTTGGCAGACGCCGTACCGTTCGCGGGCGGCAGCCACTGAAAGCGCTTCGCGAACAAGGGGACTTGTGGCTGGCTGGGCGCTTGCCGGCGCAGATTTACGAGCGATTCTTCGTAGGGATGAAATCGGATTACCTACAGTAGCGGGGTAGGATGGCAACGCGATTGGCAGCCAGATCTTTGATCGATGCTGCTGTAATCACAAGCAGATAGCGATGAAGGTGCTGGTGGTGAACCAGTCAAATAATCGAGGCCTCGCTCACGCCACCAAAGCTGATTTTTAGAGGCAGTGGTAGAGTTGGCATCGAAAAAGCCCCACGTTTGGGCCACTCGGAAGCCTTGCATTCGCAACCAAAATCGTTACGCTGCGCCACTCTGAACGGTGGTCGGCGGATGGATGGAGCGGTCGCTATGGAACGCCTGTTCGTGTGACGAGACAAGGAAGAGGCCGCCTGGTGGATCGTTCCCGTCTGAATCATCCGATGCAAGCAGACCGAGGGACGCGGTCAGGAGGTAGCCGACGCCTAATCCCGGCCGACTGGGATTTCATGCAACTCGGCCGACACCCGTTCCAATTTCTCTGGCTCTAACAACAGAATTGAGTGCATCACTGTGACAAATGATCTGAATTCCGCAGTATCGGCGAGTCAAGCAAATGGAGAACTGCAGCAGGATGCGTTGGCAGGCAATGGCGTTGCCGCCGAGTTGCTGGCCAAGATCAAAAACCAGACGGCTCGGCTCGGAGTGATCGGATTGGGCTACGTCGGTCTACCGTTGCTGGACGCATTCACTCACGCAGGCTTTAGCTGCATGGGATTCGACGTCGACCCGGACAAGGTGACGTCGCTCAATGCCGGTAAGAGCTACATCAAGCACGTGCCGTCGAGCATGGTCAGTGGCTGGCTGGAGGCGAAACGCTTTGAAGCAACCGCTGACATGAGCCGCTTGCGCGAACCGGACGTGTTGGTAATCTGCGTGCCGACACCGCTGGATGACGCCCGCGATCCTGATTTGGCATATGTCGAAGGCACCGCCCAGGCCATTGCCGCAGCGTTGCGACCGGGACAACTGGTCGTGCTCGAGAGCACCACCTACCCGACGACGACTCGCGATGTCGTCGTGCCGATTCTGGAGTCCAGCGGCCTGAAGGCGGGAGAAGACTTCTTCGTCGCCTACAGCCCTGAACGTGAAGATCCTGGCAACCCGAATTTTTCAGCAGCGGGGATTCCGAAGGTGGTCGGCGGCCTCGACCTGACCAGCCGCGAACTGGCCTCGGCAATGTATCGCCAGGCGGTGGCCGGAGTGGTCCCGGTCAGCTCGTGCGAAGTCGCGGAAGCGGCGAAGGTGTTGGAAAACATCTACCGGGCGGTCAATATTGCGCTGGTCAACGAGTTGAAAGTCCTGTTCGACTCAATGGGAATCGACGTTTGGGAAGTCATTAACGCCGCGAAGACCAAACCGTTTGGGTTCCAGGCGTTCTATCCTGGCCCAGGGCTCGGCGGGCATTGTATTCCAATTGATCCGTTCTACTTGTCGTGGTTGGCACGTAAACAGGGCCTGAATGCGAAGTTCATTGAACTGGCCGGTGAAGTCAACCGTGCTATGCCCGACTACGTGATCACCCGGCTCGCCGAGGCGCTCAACGAACACGGCAAACCGATCCGAGGCAGCAAGATCTGCTTGCTGGGTGTGGCATACAAGAAGGATGTCGATGATCCGCGGGAAAGTCCCAGTTTTGTGCTGATGGAGAAGCTGCTGCAACGCGGTGCGGACCTCACTTACAACGACCCGCATGTTCCTCGGCTGCCGGAAATGCGGCATCACGACCTACCGACGATGGACAGCCAAGAATTGACTCCAGAGTTTCTCGCCAGCCAGGACTGCGTGCTGATCGCGACAGACCACACGGCGTATGACTACGAGTTGATTGTCAAGCACGCGAAGTTGGTGATCGATACTCGCAATGCGACGGCTGGCGTTACCGCCGGCCGGGAGCGGGTGCGCCGAGCATAGCCGTTCGCGTTTCGATGACTTCTGAATCGACGCATCTCGACCGTCTGGGAGGCGTTGATTCTGGATGCCGTTTTTGCTGTCCGTTCTTCGCCCGTTTACGCCTTGGTGAAATGACTCGTCTTGATATCGCTTGCGTCGTCGGCGCACGCCCCAACTTTATGAAGATGGCGCCGATCCTGCGGGCTTTTGCTGAAGTTCCGGAGATCCGCACGACGTTGGTCCACACCGGGCAACATTACGACGAAGCGCTCAGTGAGGTGTTTTTTCGACAGCTAGGGATTCCGAAGCCGGACATCGATCTGGGGGTTGGCTCAGGCAGTCA
>CALELC010000382.1 GCA_937904535.1 uncultured Planctomycetaceae bacterium | reverse complement strand
AGTGGTTCTCCTTTATGGAGAATTCTAGCAAATCCACAAGAAACCCGGATGGACCGTAATTGTCCCCGTGGGCCGAGAGTTCTAGTTCGTTGTGATCATTCTGAAACTCCTGCACAGGCAGGAGTTCGACTGCTGTCACGCCCAGCGACTTCAGATAGGGCGCCTTCCGAGCTGCTCCCGCATAGGTTCCTCGCAGTTCAGCTGGGATGCTGGGATCATTCATCGTCAACCCGCGCAGATGCACCTCATAGATGATGTCATCTTTCAGTGCACGGCTTGGTTTGATGCTGGAATCGATCGGTTGAGGCCGCAGCACAATCCCTTTGGGAGCCAATGGCCCTGTGTCTTGAGCGCGCCGTGAGCCGCTGAAGAAACTAGCATCGCTGGCTTGCTGCGGATGCCGCGTGTCGTGGCTGACTTCCAGCGCATAGGGATCCAGCAACAGCTTGTTAGGATTGAAGCGGTTACCGTCTTGATCGACATCGGCGATAAACCCTATGGGCGAACCAGCAGTCCAGGCCGGATCATAGGGCCAATTCGGTCCCCAGGCTCGGTAACCGTAGTAGATAGCGGCTGTCGGTCCCGCGGCGGCCAGTTCCTCAACAGCCGCAGAAGCGGTCCAGATTTGAGTGTCGCGGTCAACGGTCATTTCCAGCACCGCCTGCTCATCGGCCCCCGAGGGCTGGTTATAGATCCACACCTCGATCCGGGTAGCACGGCTGGAAAAGACGCGAAAGGTGACGATCGCGTTTTGTTCATCGACGGTTGCCCCAAGCCGATCAGGCCCGACCGCAAGGCTGGCGGAAAGCGTGAACGCCCACACCAGGAACTGCCCCAGCAACAGGATCAGCCGAGGGAAACCGCCGCGACTAGCCATGGCGTCATTCCTTTCATCGGTCAGAGGTAGTATTCACAGCGCGGCAGTTCCTGGCTCGATCCAGCGTCACGACGCAGCAGCCGCGCGGTCTAAAAACGCCGCTCACTCATCAGTCGTAACCACCAAACATGAACAGGGCAGCGTCTTCATCCAGGGCATTCATAAGGCCGTGCAGGTTGCCTCCTTTGAGCATTGCAAAGTGGCCCGCGCGCAACGTGCGGACCTCGAAACAGCGTTCACGCTGCGGCATCTTGCACCAGTCACCGACTACCATGTAACCGCGCCCTTCCATCATCAAAAAGATTTCTTGGTTGTCTCGGTGGCGATGCAGCCCGATGCCACAACTGGGCTTCATGATGTGCAAATCCATGTAGTCCACCGACATGAACTTCTCTTCACGGGTTTGACCACTCTTTTGCCCGTAGGCGTCGAGCATCCACGGCTGCACGCGCCGCAGCAATTCCGGACGCTGTTCGTACTCGAAATAGTTGGACATCAAGTTCCTGTACTCCAGGAAATTTACGCCGCCGTGCGGGTTAGGGCTCATACCAACCTTCAGGTAATTATCCCAGCCTCGGAGAATCATATTGAACTCATATTGGTAGTTCGCACCGTCCTTGGAATCCCAGAACTGCTCACTTTCATCAGCCCACGCCACTTCGATATGCAGCGGCAATACCGGATGCATCGAGTTCTCGGGAGCTACATTGACGAGGTATTGCTCATCGATATCCTCACGCCGAAAGTCGTTGACACTGCCTTTGACCAGATCGCTGCGCACCTGGATGTCGCCGCGGCCCAGGGCCGCACGCCCCTTGGCGTCGAGCTGAGCGGCAAGGTTTGATCCAGGAAATCCCCAGAGCTCAACTTCATACCGGTCGCTGGCTTCGTTGTAGGGAATCGTGATCAGTGAGTTGGTGGCCGTATTACCGATTTTCACCCAAGCTTTGATGTTCGGCCCCAGAGCATGTTGCGCCCGCTCAGACAAGATTGAATCCGGCCCGCCGCGATACGAGAGGCGAATAAAGGGCCCGGTCCAATTGTCGACGCTGACCAACCCGCGAATCACATGGGCATCGGTGGTGCGGAAATCGCGAACGTTTTGCTTCTGGAAATCGGTTTTGAAATCTTGCTGCGCTGGATCGAGTACGTTCTCGTTCGGCTGGCTTGGTCCGTAGAGCTCGAGATAGTCATAGGGGATAAGATACTGAAGTTGTTCCGCCACATAGAACTCGCGTTCAGCAGCCAACTGCATCTGCTCGATTAACCCCAGTACCCGCAGCAACGGATTGTTTTTTGCGTAGTCAGGCGTACTTCCAGGAGGCACTCGGAAGACCGCATCAGAATGGACGATTTGCATCGGAAGAGCCTTGAGACCGAGGAACGGAGACATTGCCCGCCTGGGGCGATTGGCTGCGGCGGCCTACGTCGTGTGATACAGAAAGGCGACGAACTTGAGCGGCTCGGAGCCGGGATTACGGATTCCATGAATCCCGCCGCTCTTGGTGAATATCACGTTGCCAGCGTGTACGGGGACTTCCTTGCAGGGCCGGGCATCCATGCCAAAGATCGAGCGTTGGACCGTAGGCAGATGGGCGAGCGACGGGTCATCATGCTCACCCATGTAGGCAATCCCTTCGCCGGAGACGATGTAATACAGCTCTTCGGTACCGATGTGCCGGTGGGTGCCTTCGACTGTGCCCGGCGGAATGGTGACCTCGTGAAAGAACACGAGAGAGCCACCGAGTTCTCGCTGCAGTAACCAGCGCATTTCGATGAGATTGTCATCGTCTCGCTCCGGTGCGTCGTCATTCATCATCGCATTGCGATAGCGGACAGGAGCAAAATCTTCCGCTTGTAAAAACCATCCGCGCCGAAAGTCGATGAAGTAGTTCATGTCGGCGATCGTGTTGAGCTGCGAACTCGGCTCTTGTGTGATCGGCTCCTGATGGGAGCGAAGATAGTTGTTGTCCCACTCTGGATTGTTGATCTGCCAACCAAAGGGCAGGTCGCGATCGTTTTCGCGAAATGCCATTTCGAGCTGCCGTAATCCGCGGATATTCTGCAGTGCCGGCCCGAATTGTCTCACGCGGGTGATCGAGTTATTGCGGCCCATCAGATCAAGTACCGAGAAGTCGTGCGTCTTACCGGGTGGCGGCTCCAAGGTTTCCCAAACCTCGACCTGGTAAGCATCTACCCACGGGCAGTAATGCAGCTTGAGTGTCGCCTCGCTCGGATCGAGGTCTTCGGGGCGAACGCGTATCCAGCCCAAGAGTTCACCGCGCAGGAACCGTAATTTTTCCCGCGCCTGCTCGACCAGGCGACTGGCGCGGTACTCGACCCGCAGAAAGTTCGTCAGCCGCTCGCCGTCAAGGTACACCTCACCCTTGAGGACTCCGATATCAAGTTGATTTCGCACCTCCTGCACGTTGTAGCGGTATCGCTGGCTGCGTGTGGCGTTCAGGTAGGCCGCGTGGTAGATCCGATCTGGATAGAAGACGACACGAAAAACGCTGTTTTCTGGGTGAGTAAAGATATCGTTGAAGCGTGCGTCCATGATCAAATCCTGGCGTTGAGAAGGTCGGCCACTCGAAAGGAGTTGGCTTGAATGGTCAGGGTTGGATTCGCACTACCGCTGGTAGGCATGAACGCGCCGTCGGTCACGTATAGATTGTCAAATCCCCAGGCGCGGCAGTCGGGATCGAGTACGGAATCTTGTTCATGTTCACCGAAGCGGGCTCCGCCGAGGATATGATTGGCGATCCGCACCAGCCCGTTCTCAGCCAGGTACACACCGCCTTTTTCGAATACCGGATAGTTCCCCTGGCCACCATCGCCGCCGAAGCGGAGCACCTGTGCACACTGCTCAGCCAGCGTGTCCATCAAATACCGGTCATGGCTGTGCCAATCTTTGATGATGTATGCCACTTTCCGGCCCCACTTATCGCGGATCGTCGGATGCAGCTCGATCCGATTACTCGGCAGCGGCACTTGGTTTGCCATGAAACTAACCGACAACCGCGTCCCGAAATTAGCATCCATCCAGGCATTGAGACTCTCACCGGTCATGCCAGTGTCTTCGACAAACGATTTCCAGATCGTGTCGAGGTCTTGGCTGCCATGGGTCCGCGCCAAAGAGATCGGCAGCGCCTGATCGGATGTGTTGTTGTAAATGGCCCCACCTGCCCACAGTCCGTTGCTGCGAATGAAATCGTCACTGGCGCAGTGATCCGTCGCCCAGTCGCTATCGAGCGAGATTGATTTGTCGTATCGGCCCGGCATGATCGCTTCCGCACCGCCGAAACAGTGAGTCAGGAAGTACTTGCCCAACAACCCATTGGAATCAATGCGTGATTGGAAGTTCGCGTCCAGCTCGCCGGAGAGCTTGAGCAAGCGGACGGACTCAATCGCTGAACATGCCACGACAACGATCCGCCCCTGCACGCTGCGCGGCGATCCACCGGGGTCACGGAAATGGACCTG
>CALELC010000381.1 GCA_937904535.1 uncultured Planctomycetaceae bacterium | reverse complement strand
TGCTGAATTCCGATTTTGAACGATCGAAACAGGTTGAGGTGCATTTCCGATGCGTCTGTGCTCCGGCGAGCACTCCTACTTGAATTTACTTTGCCGGCCCGTCTGCCACCATGTTCAGGGCTGCGCGGGATCGATGACTCGGCGGCCTTGCGCCAGTTGGTCAGCTAGATAATCGCAGAGCGTGCCAATTGTCGGATACTGCGCCAGCGGATTTCCCGTGAATCGGCACCCGAGCCACTGTTCCAACTCGCCGATCAACACCACGGACTGCATCGAATCCAGGCCCATTCGCACGAGCGGCTGATCGAGCCGAACGTCCGCTGGCTCCAACTGTTGGATCTCGCTCAGGCGAGTCACCAGCCACTGGCGGATCTCGTTGGCCGACGGTGAAGACGAGTGTGGAAGGGAATCGCCAGGGGGGGGAGCAGTGAAAGTCATCGCAGCATTCGGCAAGGAGGCGGAACCGAGGCGTTCCAAACAATGGGGTTGATGATCAAGACGCTACGACGGACCGGGTTGCCAGAGCGAGAGCTCGCCCGCCTCGTAGGCGGCGCGACAGGCCTGCCGCCGGATTTTGCCGCTAGTGGTCTTCGGCAGCGTCGCCGCTCGCACCCACACCACTTCGTCGACTTCAATACCGTGTCGTTGGGCGATCTCTTCTCGTACCTTACGTGTGGCCGCGACAACCGAAAAGTCTTTGGCAGGGCGGACAATTTCTTGCACCACCACCAGGCGGTCGTTTCCGCTCCGATCCGACTGAAACACCGCACCGGAATCAGCACGAAACATCTCCCCGCAGCTTTGGACCGTCGCTTCGATGTCCTGAGGATAATGATTCTGGCCGCGAACAATCAGCATGTCCTTGAGACGCCCGGTGACATATAACTCGCCCTCAGCAAAAAAACCTAAGTCACCGGTTCGTAAGAACCGCCGGCCTTCGTGACCCTTGAGCTGAGCACCGAAGATCTGCTGGGACTCCTCGGGACGCTGCCAATAGCCCTGAGCAACGGACGGGCCCGCAACCCAAATTTCACCTACCTGCGCTTTGGGGCAAGGCTGCCGTGAAACGGGATCGACAATGACGATCTGCTGATCGAGCCACGCATGCCCACAGCCAACCAGTGGCCGGGCGTCGGAGTCATATGACGGCTTCGACCCATTCACCAGGCCTCGCTTTTGCTGCAGGTCAGTCGTCGCGACCCAGCCGATTCGCGGCCCCTGGAGTCGTTCTCCGCCAGCGACCATCAGTGTCGCTTCGGCCAATCCGTACGACGGATAAAATGCTTCACGGCGAAAGCCCGAGTTGGCAAACGTCGCGCTGAAGGCGTCGATCGTCACCGCACGGACCGGCTCGGCACCGAGTCCGGCAATGCACCAACAACTGAGATCCAGTGCCGCTCGTTCGTCAGCAGTCAGCCGTCGAACACAGAGCTCATACGCGAAGTTGGGGCCGGCACTTGTGTGAGCTCGATATCGAGAGATCGCATCGAGCCACACAAACGGGCGTTGCAGCATCGTCAAAGGAGAGAGCACCACCAGCGGTCCCCCCACGTAAATCGCTTGCAACATGCCCGCGATCAACCCCAGATCATGTTGGAACGGCAACCAACTCACCCCACAGATCCCTGCGGCGCCGGTTTCAAAATGACCATTGGCCCGAGCGATCATGTATTCATTGTGCATGACATTCGCATGCGTCACCACGACACCCTTGGGCATTCCAGTTGAGCCAGAGGTGTACTGCAAATGGGAGATGGCGGATGCGTCTTCGGCGAACGTTGACCAGCCGCGACCCGCAGGAAGCGCATCGCTGGTATTGAACCACACGGCATCGAGCAGAGGACTAATGTTCCGGCACAGCCGCCGGATATCGGCTGCGTATTCGCCACCGGTGAGCACCGCCCGGACCTGACAATCGGTTGCTATTCGCGACAGGTGTTCAACGCCTTGCCAGGGACGATCGAGGCGTGGTGGGTAAGCAGGCACGGCCACGAGACCGGCATACAGGCAACCCACAAACGCCGCGATAAACTCAAGTCCTGGAGCGTACAGCAACAAGGCTCGATCGCCTGGCTCCGCCTGCCGTAGCAACGCCGCTGCAATTCGGCTAGCTTGTGAATCAAGTTCCCCATAGGACAAGCGAGGGCCTTCCGTGCCGTCCGCCTGCAGATATGAAAATGCGAGCCGGTCGCCGCTATCGGCAGCACGCCTGCGCAGCACTTCCGCCATCGAGCTTTCCACCGGCATCGCCGGATCAACGCAGCCGACCATGGACGTCACGGCGTGTCGGCCTCCCAGACAAAATCGAGTGGATTTTGCCAGACGCGGCAAACCGGATTGTCTTGACGTACAAAACCCTCGGGGGCGTCATTACCCACGGCATACAATCGCTCGCCGGACTCGGTATTTCTGAACTCGTACAACCATGCGGTAGTCGCTGGCGGATCACTCACATCGCTCGGCAAACCATAGAACAACGGCGTCTGCTCACTTGATCCCACATTGGGAGACGGTGCTTGTGCGAGTATGTCGCCGTTGGCGTAAATGGGATTGGTGCCGTCGACGCTTCGGTCAAGCGCAAAGAATGCGACTTGATGGGGAGTTCCCGAAATGCCGTGTGCGGAGCTGCCAAGACCTCCCTCGGTGGTGCGATAGAACGGAACCGGCAACGCCAATCGCGGGTCGTCGAGCTCCAGCTTGTACATTACTTGATTGTAGTCATAACGGGGTGTTTTGATCGGGTTGCCGGAGAAGGTGTTGGTGTAAGTCCCCTCAAAGTAGATCGTCTGACCACCATTGGCGTCGAACATCGGATGCTGCTTGGGATTATAAAAGTCATAGCGGTCGTGGGTGACAATCTTCTTGGCATACACCCAGGGGCCGACCGGAGTGTCGGCTTCGGCATACCAAACCTCACCAACAAACGATGGCGAGCCATATGCTTCCAAAACAATCATCACCCAGCGTTTGCGATATTCGTTCCAGTAAACCGATCCACCATGCGCGATCACAGGTTTCCCAGTGTCGCGATCGCGCAGCGCAAGCAAGGCTTCATTTGTCTGTATCTTGCCAGACTCAATGAGCTTGTTTTGAGTAGCTGGATCGATAGCGGGAGTATTGAGTTTCCAGCGGTAACGAAGCTTGCCATTCGCGTCCCGATCGAGCTGCGGATCGTCTAGACCAGTGCCTTCAATCAGGCAGGTGAACGCTTCATACAGTTCCAGCTGACTCAGAGCCTCAGCGGACGCCCGGACACGAAGGAGCGGATAGGGCTTGGCAAAATACACGTACTCGGTGTCGCCCTCACGATGCTTAAAAGGATGTCCACCCGGGTGATGCGGTGAATCGAGGTCAAATATCGTCGCTTTGTCGAACTGCTGTGACTCGTTGTTCCATCGAACGAGTCCCCGCTCATAGACCGTCAAAGGCGGTTTGATTTTCACATAAGCCGCAAACATCCGATCATTGCCGGCAGCATCCGGTACCACCACCAGACCATCGATCCACGTCGGTCCGACACCAGGCATTTTTGCCATGGCTCGGGCAAATCCCGTTTCGTCCATGAAATAAGTGAGATTGACGCCGCGATCGGGATCGAGACCTCCTTGCAACGGCAGTTCCGAGACAGCACCCGGAACATTGAAATTGCCCAGTGGATAACCGGGACGGTTGGTATCACCCCAGAACCAATAGATTTTTCCCTGATACACCGTATTGACGACGCTGTCAGATCCAAACACTTGAGCGTTGAGCAAGGGATTGGCAATTGGGGCTTTATGGCCAAGCAGCAGGCTGTCACGATAGATGTCGGCACCGGTGACACGGTAGAGACGCTGAGCAATATTGAGTCGTTTGAGCCTCAAAATCGCGCTACCGCCGGCCGTTAGTTCAATCGCCCGCCCGCGGTAGCCAAATCCGTCCGGCTTAAACTCATATCCGTGACTGCGGACGTGGAAAAATACCTTCTGTCCCCAGAGCCCCGGTTCGTTCACCGATACGTATCCGTGACTGTCCGAGACATAGCGAACCTGATTGACCGTCTCGAGTTCAACCAGCGGCACGCCGCGGCCGGTCTCCTCATCGACAACCTGAATCTGAAACGGTCGTTCAGCCGCGACCGCTCTGGACGCATTCACGCCTATCAGGAGGATGGTCATGGCCAGGCAGCCGACGAGGCGTTTGCCGTTGAATCGCATGGTCAAAGCGTTCCGAAGAGGGGCTGAAAAGCACTCGTTAGCACCGACGAGTAATGCTTAAGTGTGGCTGCCACCGGTTCGCAGCTGTGTGAATCGCCGCACCTGCTCAGTGATCGCAACCTCCGCAGGGAGCCGTTCCATCGAACTGGCACCATAGAAACCGTGGATTGGACAGCGGTCGAGGATGTACTGGGCGTCTTCGGGTTCAGCGATCGGACCGCCGTGACACAGGATCAAGCAGTCGTTGTGTACTGATTGACAAGCCTCCGCGATCGCATTCACCTCACGGACACAGTCGTCGAGCGATTTTGCGGTCTGTGCGCCGATGGTACCGCTGGTGGTTAGCCCCATGTGAGCCACCAGAATGTCCGCACCGGCTTCGGCCATCCAAATCGCTTCCTGCGGATTAAAAACATAGGGAGTTGTGAGCAGATCAAGTTGCCGGGCATGAGCAATACACTCCACTTCTAAGCGGTAGCTCATTCCTGTTTCTTCCAGGTTGGCGCGAAACAGTCCGTCGATCAATCCGACCGTGGGAAAGTTTTGGATCCCGGCGAAACCGAGGGACTTCAGTTCTTGTAGAAACGGTTCACGCAACATGAACGGATCGGTGCCACATACGCCGGCCAACACTGGAGTCTCACGGACAATCGTTAGTACCTCCCGCGCCATTTCTTTGACGATTTCATTGGCATTGCCGTAGGGCATGAGACCGGCAAGCGAGCCACGGCCGGCCATGCGATAACGGCCAGAGTTATAAATCACGATTAAATCGATGCCGCCAGCTTCCTCGCATTTAGCAGAGATACCGACTCCGGCGCCGCCACCGATGATCGGTTCGCCACGAGTCGCCTTCTCGCGTAGTCGTTTAAGGATGTTTTCTCGGGTGTTCTGCATAGGTGGGTTGTTAGGTCAAAGGACTGAGTCGGTGACGGAAGCTCGCAGGTTGATCGCCTTGAGTCTACCGGTGAGTCATCAAGAGAACGGGAGCGAGGGATGCAAACTAATCAGTGATCCGGGCACCAGGCGATGTGAGGTGATTGAAACGATCGACTTGTTGGCCTGCCACCCATGCGATTCCGCGGAGGACCAGCACTCGAAACAGCGGATCATCAAAGGTCCACGAGAAATGGCCGGGGATCGAAACAAACACGCGGCCTTTGGCCGGCTCGTAGGTCCAAAATAGGGGCTGCGGTTCGCCGTCTTCGACACCAGTGGCCAGTAGCCGTACCCGCGACGGGTCGCCGTCCAGTTGCCAATAGCTTTCGTCGACAAATTTCACCTCGGAGAAGTTTCGTGCGATGGGGTGTCCCTGAGCAGCAGCAAATTGGAGGTCCAGTGGTCCGTGGCGGAATTTCGAGGCACCGCCTCGCCATGCGAGACCGATCCGTTCGGCAAATGCTGATGGGTTCTGCCCGCCGTCGACCGCATAGTGAATGTAGACCAGCCCTCGACCGCGTTTGAGATAGCGATCAATATCCTGTTCTCGTTCAGGAGTCCAATCGCCTTTGTGGTAGAAGACCAGGACATCAGCGGTTGCCAACTGCTGCGAGCTAGGCCACTGCCAAGCGGTAGCGACAGTCGTTTGCTCGTCCAGCGAAAGCAGTTCGTGCCACGCGATTTGCCAAGCAGGATAGTCGTGCTCAGCAGGACCGTGGTCCTTTGGACCTGCGACCAGGACGACGTTCAACGGGCGTGGCGTTTCCGGTGGATGGGGGGCACCTGCAAGAACCGCTGCAAGATCGGATCTTGCGCGTGGCGCCGGAGGTTCAGGACCACCAACCAAAGGCATGTGCGGCGGCGGGGTGAGCAAAAAGGTCATCAAGTCGCGCAGTCCTGCTGGGCCGATCTGATCGAGTAATTGTTCGGGCATGATCGATTTGGCTGATGGATTGGACTGTTCAATCTCCCTGCGCTTAATCGCGGTGACGCGACCTTGGGAATCACTGAGTAGTAGCCGATCGCCCTCACCGCGTAAGGTGCCCGATAAGACTCGGCCATCGGTCAACAAGAGATTGTGTGTCACGTAGTCAGGATTGATGGCGTAGCTTGGTTCCATCACGTCGCGGAGTACCGAGGTGTAGTCGCGGTGCAGGAGATTGGAGAGATCCGGACCGATTGTTTCGCCTTGACCGGCAACGCAATGGCAACGAGAGCAGAGCGCGGCTTCGCTGAAGAACAACTTGCGGCCTCGCGCCCAACTGCCGCCCGCCAGTTCCGGGATTTTCCGTTTGTCCGGTTGGATCTCCAACCAGACGTCCTGCGGCTCAGCCCACGGTAACAGCATGCGGTGTAAGGGAAACGGCCGCTGTCGAGTGTCCTCGGTTGTTGACCACGTGACTGCAAGGGCAGGGATCTCAGCGGATGGTTCGAACTCGATTTGCAGCGGTAGCCAGGTATTCGCTTTAGGAGAGTGAGTGAGCTTTGCCACAAAGTGATCGGCTTCTGGTTGAGCGCTGATTGGGGCTGCCTGCGTTTGTAGATGAAACGGGGCCGAGGCTGTGAGATGCAGCGTGACGGTTTCGGCAGGCAGCTCGTAATCCAAGTTGGAACCCGGTTGTACGGCCGGGCGCAACATGTCCTGGAGATCGAGTTGGGTTCGCAAGTGAAACCGCGACGGAGCATTTGCCGGTCGATTGCTGCGCCGATTCCACAGCTCGGCATGCAAGGCACTGCTTTCAGTTAGCCCCCGGCTGACTTCAAGGTCGAGATGCGGCAGCCATCCAGACCAGGCCGGTTCGCCTTCACGATCGAGGACGATGCCCGTCAGGCTGTAATCCAAGTCGATGGTTGGATGTTGTGGTATTGGCTCACCTGCGGAGGAACCTCCGGTGGCGTCTTCGCGGGGGGCAAGCTGGGGACGGCCAAAACCCGGCAGCTGGATGGCGCACGAAGTCGCTTGGCGGTGCGGGTCGGTGGTAAGAATCAACGTTCTCCGATCCGCGGTGACTTTCGCACTGTGGACCTTGAGTTCGAATCGGGGCGCGGTGAGCTGACGGGCGACGACTTCATAACCCGGCCGGATCGATTCATATTCGTCTCCAGCGCGGACATGATCGCCATAGGTGATGCGCGTCGCGGCGGCGAGTCCCTGCAGATCCTCAAGCCGCAGCGGGCGATCAAAAGCAATTTGAACTTCGTCGCGAGCGGCGGCCCAAGCAGCGACCGGCTGCGGAGCATGTCGATCCTCATACGTCAATTTATAAAGTTTTCCTGTGCCACTCGGCCCGCTACCCCAATCGGGGCCGCCGCTATGAACGGCAATCACCATTTCGCCTGGTGGTGAGATGCAGCAATCGACTGTCAGCATGTCAAGGCAAGCAAAGAGTTGATTCTGAGCAACATAGCCTGCCGGTGTCTTGACCAGTTTGGTCCGCCACACCTTGCCTCGCGAATAGCCGCACACAAATGCATCGCCGGCCCACTCCGGTGGTCCAAACGTAGGGCCACCCTCAACCACGGGATTATTGAAGGTCAAGCCGCAGGTCGATTGATGTTGGGGACTGTAATCGTAGGTACTGGGTTCATCGATAACATTGGGCAAGTGTTTGGGATGTCGCGGCGGGAAACCGTAATGCCGGCCAGCTTGTAGGTGGAGCAACTCATCCAGCGGATTCCCATTGGGCACCCAAGTTGCGCCTTCTTGGTCGGTGCCGAACAGATCGCCTTCGCGATTGAAGGCTAGCGCTACGGGAAAGCGAAGACCGGTGCAAAACACCTCTCGCTGCGAAAAATCGGGCGAGACCTTCAAAATGCTGCTGCGTTCTCCGGCGAGTTGGTAGGTCGTTTCACCGTGTTCGTTGCGTACATAAGGATCAGCAAAATTGGCGGTGCCGAGTCCGAAGTACACGCTGTGATCGACTGGATCAACGGCAATCCCCAGGGCATCCACATTGTGAAAGCTCTCGGACCAACCGTTAGCGACCGTTGTTTCCGTGTCGGCGCGATCATCACCATCGGTATCGGTGATCAGGATGCATTCGCTCTTGGAAGCGATGAACAGCCCCTGCCCGCGGGCATAACCTGGCGGCGTCAGCGCGATGCCGATCGGCGAACGGATTCGGCCATGGTTCTCCCAAAACTTGTCCGCATGATCCTCTAGGCGATCGCCATCGGAGTCGCTGAGCAGGTAGACATCGCCGTCGTAGGCGAGGGCGATCAGTTTCCCATCCGGGCGGTAGCGAACGTTGTTGAGATTTGGCAAGGTCAGCGGGAGTTCCTTGGCCACAAAGCCTGGAACGAAAACCTGAACCGACGGAGGATCGGCAACACTTTGCAGTGGAACCCCAACCGACTGGATGGTGCTGGGTAAAGTCTCTTTTAGTTCCGCATGCTTTGACGCCAGGTAGTCACGGACCTGGGCGCGCTCATCCGCTGGCAACTCGCGACTGTAAATCAGGATTTCGGCGATGTCGCTGGCGATCCAGCCTTGAATTTCAGGTTTGCCAAAACCGTAGTAACGCGCTCCGATCGTCAGTTCGTCCAGACGGAGTGTGCTCGGCTCATACGGCCGTGTGCCAGCGGCGGCGCCATCCACTGCCAGTTTTACAACACGCTCGCTCGGGCTGATGACCACTTCGTGCACATGCAACTGGGAAAAGGGCGTCACCGTACGGAGGAGGTTTTGGGCTCCTCCAAAGCCCCGCCCTTCGACATTCAGATGATTGAACGCCAAGGTAGCGCCAGCACCTTGGTCGATCGTAAACCCCGAGACGAAATCTGACTGTTGCGAGGCATTGCCAGCCAAAAAAGCCCGATACGATCCCGCGTTCTTCTGCGGCGCTGCGACGACGAAGATCGTGGCCGCCGCCGTTGAACAATTGATGCCGGTGACGCGGAGAAAGTCGTCGACACCATCGAATCGAGCGATGCGTGACTGCCCAACCGAAATCAGTTCTGGCTGCGACGCTTCGTCGGGTTGACTCGCATGTCGCCGGTTACCAGAAGCGTCCGGCCACGTGGTAATCCGCACCATAGATCGGTCGCCAACGGTCTCCGTACGCGTCGCTGACGGTTCGATTTGGCGAGCGTCGAACCAAAATCCCAACCCTTCTTGAACGGTCAATCCGTCATCAGCGTGAGCCTGCGTTAAGGGCGCGACCACAATCATCCACCCCACAATCCATGCCACCATCAATCGCCAGCACGAGATTCGCCGGATGGGAAGCCACCGACGAGACTTCTCGGTCCCGAGCAATCCTGTGAGATTCTTCATTTCAAGAAATCCTCGTGTTCTGCGGTACCGTCCGACGTATGAACATTCGAGCACCGGTCGCCTGCAGTCGAGACGAGGCAGTGACGATACCGGCGTCGTAATTCGTTAGCGCTAGGTGGATGAGAGCGACTTGATGAGTTTGCGGCTGGCCTGGGTGAGCTACGCAAATGGGCTGAGTGGTGTGATTTGCTGGAACTGTCTGAGTTGGCGAACGGGTGTTGGGTGGCTTGCTGGCGAGTTCAAGCCGAACTTGCCGTACCACCGATTCTCTCGATTTGCTCCTCGGCGACGGGAATTTCTGATTGGACAGGGGAGCTTGTCTGCTACATTTAAGGGGTACTTGATGCGTATTATGGCGTTTTGAGGGTGGCCGAGTCGACTTTGCTGCCCACTTTTCTCAATTTCTTTTCTTGTTGCTTATCGCTCATCGTCGTGACCGCCTCCGCAATGGAGACGTGAACTAGCGCGTGGCCAAGGGCCCGCATTCACCGCACTCAGGAGTCTGCTATGCGTCAGTCTGCTCCTCGCCGAGGCTTTACTCTGGTTGAGTTGCTCGTGGTGATCGCCATCATCGGTGTCATGGTTGGTTTGCTCTTGCCAGCGGTCCAAGCGGCGCGGGAAGCAGCGCGGCGGATGCAGTGCTCCAATAACCTCAAACAACTCGGGTTGGCACTGCACAACTATCACGACACGATGCGGATTTTTCCGCCCGGGGTGGTGCGAACGACCAATCCGGCAAATGCGACCGGCGACGATGGCAATGAGATCCTTCCCGACCATCCGGATTGGGTTTGGTCAGCGATGATTTTGCCGCAGATTGAGCAGGCGAACTTGTTCGAGCGATTGGGGATCGGCCAAGGACGCACGATGACTGCTGTGTTCGCCGACACGACCTCCGTACCGACAGGGTTGCAGCTTTTGCAAACTCCGCTGGCTGCGTTTGTCTGTCCGAGCGACCCTGGCCAACCGCTGAATGACAACCGCAAATTCGCTCAGGTCGCAGGGCCCCAGCCGATGCCGTCCGGTGGTTATGCGCTGAGCAAATCGAACTATCCAGGCAACGGGGGCAACGAAGGGGATACCGGATTCTTTGGCAAGAACTCACGGACTGGAATGCGAGACATCATCGATGGCCTGAGCAACACACTGATGGTGGGCGAGCGAGCCAGTCTCAAACTCACGCAAACGGCCCAGCCGTACGCCGCGGTGTGGGCTGGCCGCGGCGGCAACAGCGAGGCTCAGAACGTGAAGACTTCCGCTTATCGCGGCTACACCGCCTACAAAATGAATAGCGGAGTTTCGGATACCGGAGTCACCTGGCCCGATGAAGGCTTCGGCAGCATGCATCCGGGTGGCGCTCTGTTTGCAATGGGAGACGGATCCGTGCGGTTGATCAGCGAAACCATCAATTGGACGCCGCTAAACACGCCAATCGAACAGCTGGGGATCTATAACCGGCTGGGGCGACGCGACGACGGCAATCCGGTCGGAGATTTTTAAAGATGTCGCCAACGCATTTCTAAGAGCGACTGGAAATCGGCAAACCGCCAACGAACGACCTCCCGCGAATTCGTCGAGATGCATGATGAAGCTGGCCTTGTCACGTCGGATGTATCTGTATCCTCCGCGCGCCGCAGCGATGTTGTTTCTCGCCTTAGCCACCACGGGTGGTTGCGGCAACAGCAGTGGTCTGAGTCATATCGAGCAGGTGAAGTTGAACCGGCAAATCGCCGCTGATGCGTTGCAGGCCAAAGGAGCCACCGCTAGAGAGCATCGCTATCCTCAAGGCGATGCCTGGATCGTCGACCTGAGCGGAAAGACAGTCGATGACGAGGTGATTGAGCACTTGCAAGCCCTCGGACAGATCGCTGAGCTCGACGTCAGCGGCTCAACGATCGGGGACACCCAAATGCAAGCTCTGGCGGCGATGGAGGCGAGCGGCACGCTGATCAAGCTCAACATCAGCAACACCCAGGTTTCGGATGCCGGGCTACTAGCGCTGTCGAAACTGCACCTGCTGTTTGACATCAACGTCAAAGGTTCAAAAGTCACTGCTGGCGGCATCGAGCAATACCGTACGCAGCGTCCGAAGCATCCCTTCGGGCTTGCACTTAAAGTCACGAAGTGATCTCGCTTCAGATCGCGACACAAATGGGTACCGTTGCGGTTGTCGTTTGCGATTGTCGTTTGCGGTTAAGGACTTCTTAAAGACGGGGGCACGACGCCGCTGCGTTGCAACCGTTCGTAAAGTTGCTCGGCGGCTAACTGGTGACCGAACTCGTTGAGATGGAAGTCACCGGCTGTAAACTTCACGTCGTGTGGCTGGTAGCCCTCGGACCAGTCAGACAAGTCAATCACGACGAAACCAGCTTCGTGTCCCAACTGCAGCATGTCGTGGTTGTCGACGGAGATTGCCGAGATGCCAGGTATAGGAAGGTAGACCCACACCGGCAGGATGCCGCGGTGTCGGCAATCGTCGACGATCCCACGATAGACGCAGGCGACAATTTCCTTGGCATGTGGTTGCAGCAGCAGTTCCGCGGTGCCCCAGGAGGTGGCATCGGAAATACCGGCGTCGCGAATGATCGAAGTGAGACAAGGATACGGCAAGGAATATCCGGCCTTATAAGCTGATCCAAGATGCCGGGGCAGGCCGTAGGCCTCGGCTTGATGTGCGACATAGACAATCGCGTCGGGAGCAAAAGCAAAGGCGTTTTCCCGCATCGTGATCGCTGAATGCAGGGCGAAGTAACCGCCGACAGCAAAGTTAAGCAGTTCGACACGCGGTCCGCCGGGCGACATCTGCTCGTTCAGTCGCCGTTCAAGCAGCGATTCGAAATCAGCATCCGCTGCCACGCCGTACCCCATCGTGACGCTCGAGCCGAGCATCGCAATTCGATAGGTACCCGGTGGCTTTCGCCGCGGTAGATCCTCGTCCCGCATTCCCCAGCGATTGACCTGCAGCGGCGCGCCGCGAGCCGTGCCTTGCCAACCTGGAATCAGCTCTGTACCCAACGCGTCCGCTCGCTGCCGCGTCCCTTCCCAGTAGTCTCCCACTGTGTTCTGGCCGGTCGGCGTGGCTTGATCGAGTAATGGATTGGCCTGCAGGTTGGCATCGGCGAGCGGTTCGTAATAGCCGCGAGCTTGAAGTTCGAGTTGGGATGCAGCGGTCGCTTCGACAGTCAGTGCGGCAACCTTTGTCGCCAGAGATGGGCCAACCGCTTGCTGTACATTGGGGGCCGCGATCAGCGCGAGCAGCCCGAGGATCGCGAGACACCATCCCGGCGAGCGTTCCAGTGAAAGTGCAGGTAGAGTTCCCCGTTGCCGCAGGCAAGCAGAACTGAGCTGGATCACGGTGCCACTTGCCAGCACTGCCACCAGCACGACAGCGAGCGTGAACACCTGGTTCCCGCCAAATCCGCCTGCATTGACCACGGCAGCAACCCTCTGCGGGAACAGGGGAACGGTCCAGCACGCCCAGAAGAAACTGACGGCAAGGAACGTCGCTACAACCTGGACGCTGAAACGCAAGGCGCTCCCGACCGTGACCTGACAAGCGGGCCGCGACGGCCGTAGTGCCTTGCGGTATTGCCGCAACGAATTGAGCGCGACGAGACTGCCCGCCGCGAGCCACAGCACCGCATCGCGCAGTCCGATCGGAAAATGTCCGAGCAACCAGAACACCTGCCAGGAGTGCAGGAACCAAGTCGCCACAAAGGTAGCTAGCACTGCACCAACGATGGCGCTGGACTTAGGCAAGTTGGCGAGGGAAAAGTAGACCGGAAAGAAGACGTGATCGGCGAGAAAATCTTTCCAATAGATGTTGATTCGCCGCCAGATGTCGCTGAAGCTCGACGCTAAAAAGTAGCAGTCATGCGTGCGTGGCAAACGGTAGCCAAACAGGTGCAGCAAACCTGTGACGATGTGGAAATGCCCTGAGATCCGCAAATAGAGGGCATAGTTCGTAACCAGGAACAGTGCCAAGTACTCGGCGTCGATGAGGTCCGCCGGGCCTGGAAGCCAGAACGTCTTGATCGTGCGGTACAGCAGCAAATGGATGATACCGCGCACGATCCAAGCAACCCCGCGCTGGCTTAATGATCCATCGTCGCTGGCCACGTAGCCGTCACGGAACTTCCGGTAGTCGATGATGGGAAAAAAGGGAAAGAATCCATTGGAGAACAAGAAAAAGTAGGTCAGCCGCTGAGTCCAAGGAACCGGTTCGGATTCCTGTCTAAGTGCTTTGAGATAGATTCCCAAGCGAAACATGAAGATGGAGCCGAGCACCGCCCAAAACGGACTGACCTCCTGCCATCGCCAAGCCAACAATCCCGCTGATACGCTCGCGATGAGGAACACCCGTCCTCGGAGCGAAGTCGGCAGATGACAGATCCCGATCAGAATGAGTCCGATGGCAAACACATAGGCCGATTGCTGGCAACCAAATGCCAACGCCGCCCCAGCGCTGGCGTTGTCAAGCTGTGGCCAAGCCAACGCGAGTGGGAAACTCGCCAGCGACAGGATCAGGAAAAAGAGCGGGCGGACGCGCGAGGATAGCAGGCTGTGAATCAGCTTCCCGACCGTTGCGAGTAGCAACAGTGCGAATAGCCCGCGGTGCTGTTCCAGCTCCCATTCGCGGACCACCCATAGCACGAACAAGAGCTGCAGAGCGAGCGTCGCTGCTGAGCTGCAGGCGCGAGGCGGTACTGCTACGGCACGGTCAGCGGGGGACTCTGCGGGATTTACATCCTGGCCAGCGGTGGTCAAGCGAGGATCTCTTGAATCACCTTGCCGGCAACGTCGGTGAGGCGGTAGCTGCGCCCATTGTGGAAGTACGTAAGTCGTGTGTGGTCGAGGCCAAGCAGATGCAGGATCGTGGCATGCAGATCGTTCACGCTGACTCGACTTTCGACCGCTTCATAGCCAATTTCGTCGGTCTCGCCGTAGCTCACACCTCCCTGTATCCCGGCGCCTGCCATCCACTGCAGGAATCCTTTGGGGTTGTGATCGCGTCCCTTTCCATTTTGTGAAATCGGCATACGGCCGAACTCACCACCCCAAATCACCAAAGTTGATTCCAACAGCCCGCGTGCTTCCAAATCGCTCAAGAGTCCCGCTACCGGAACGTCGGTGGCTGCACAGTGGTGCGTGTGATTGTCTTTCAGGTTGTCGTGCGCGTCCCATTCTCCGTCGCTGTACACCTGGACGAATCGGACACCGCTCTCGATTAGCCTTCTAGCCATCAGGCACTTGGAGCCATAAGACTTCGAAGCAGGATTGTCGATCCCGTAGAGTCGATGGGTGGCTTCGGTTTCCTGCGAAAGATCGACGACCTCCGTCGCCTCTTTCTGCATGCGAAACGCCAGTTCAAAGGTCTGCATGCGGTTAGCGAACTCAGCGTCCTCCGTGTGGCGACGGAGATGCTCGTCATTCAATTGGGTCAGAAAGTCCAGTTGAGCGCGTTGATCTTGTTCCGACACACCGGGCTGTCGATTGAGGTTCAGGACCGGCGTGCCCTGCGACCGGAACAGAGTGCCTTGGAAGGTCGATGGCAAGAAACCGGAGCCCCAGTTATGAGGACCGCCTTTAGCACCTTGAGTGTTGCCGAGCACAATATATCCCGGCAGGCTTTGATTCTCGCTGCCCAGGCCATAGGTCACCCACGCGCCTGCGGTGGGGAATCCGGGGCGGGGTAAGCCGCTATTGATTTGATAGATAGCCGGGACATGGTCATTCGATTCACTGTAGCATGACTTGATGAATGCCATTTTGTCGACATGTTGGGCGACATGAGTGTATTTCTCACACACCCATTGCCCACATTCACCATACTGCTTAAAAGCAAATGGCGACTTCATCAGCGGACCAGGGTTGCCGAAGAACGCTTGAATGTCGGTCTTCGTGCCATCGCGTTTATCAAGGACCGGCTTGCGGTCGAAGATGTCGACGGCGCTGGGCGCCCCTTCCATAAAGAGCCAGATCACTGCTTTCGCCTTGGCAGGAAAATGACCTGGCCGCGGATGCAAAGAGTTATTTGGCTGCGATTGGCTCTCGGCTTGCGAGGCCGCGAGCAGCCCCTGTTCGGCCAGCAGATTGGCCAAACCGATCATTCCGGCCCCGCCACCAGCGCGCCGCAACCAGTCACGACGACTCAACGGGTTTGCAACGCGGCCACAGGGAAAGTGGTTCGTATTCTTGGGCATGTCAACTCGCCTAATCGACATAGATGAACTCATTGGATCCGAACAACGCCTGGGAGAAATCGGTTAATGCCTCCAGGTGAGGTTCCTGTTCCGCTCGTTCACCACGTGCTCGGGTTTGGGTTTCAATAAATTGGATCGAAGCGTCCCGTTCAGTCGGGGTGGGCAAACGTGTGAAGGAGGCTTCAAAAGCAGCGTCGACGAGCGGTTGCAGATCGATGTTAGACGGAGCTGATCCGGCTGGCGAGCTTTGCAGCAGCAGACCCGCAAAGTCACGGGCGACCGCACGAACCAGACGGTCGTTCAGCAGCACCATGGCTTGAGGGGCAACCGTGGTGTTTTGCCGACGATCGCAACTGGTCATCAAATCCGGACGATCGAACGCCTGGAACATTGGATAAGGGATCAGCCGCTTGTGAAACATGTAGACACTCCGTCGCCGTGTCGTGCCGTCGTCCTTCGCGTCGCGAGGATAGGCCGCACCTTTGATGTTGCGAGCTAAATTGGCTTCGGGCGCGATGTAAGGTTTGAAACCGGGGCCGCCCGCCTCGAGGTTCAGTGTGTCGCTGATCGCGAGCATCGCATCGCGGATCACCTCGGCCTCCAAACGCTGCGGCGTCATTCGCCACAGCAGGTCATTGCCGGGATCCAACTCGAGCCCGCGTTCATCGATTGCATCTCGCGTGCTCGCCTGCTGCCAGACGGCACTGGTCAAGATCTGACGATGCAGCGATTTGAGGTTCCAGCCGTGCTCCACAAAGTCCTGTGCCAAGTATTCCAACAGTTCAGGATGCGAGGGGACATCCCCGCGGACGCCAAAGTCGCTGGTCGTACGCACGATGCCTTTGCCGAAGTGATGATGCCACACGCGATTGACGATGACTCGGGCTAACAACGCTCCGCCGCCGCGCTCGGTGTCCGTGATCCACTCAGCTAGCGCACGGCGCTGCAGTGTGCTGTTGGTTGCTCCCGACTCAGCGGCTGCCGTTTTGGCGTATTGCCAATACTCGTCGGCGTCGGGGCCCGCGGAGAGCATCGCAGGAAAGCCAATCTCGACTTCAATTTCCCGGTCATAAAAGTCGCTGCGACGAAATAGCCAAGTGGTGCGCCGCTGGTTATCAAAGTCTTGAAAGAAGAACCCTTCCTTTCCGCTTGGGAGCTTGGCGGTGACACGGTCACCGCTGTGGAAGACTCCTAATAGCTGATAGTATTCTTTGGCAGAGAAAGCATCATATTTGTGATCATGACAACGAGCACAGGCGACAGTAATCCCTAACAGCCCGGATCCTACCGTCGAGACGATATCATCCAGCTCGTTGTAACGGTTCAGCAAGCGTTCGCTCTCGAGAAATGTGTCTGGTAGCTTGAACGCAGTTCCGGCCGTTAGAAATCCTGTGGCTGCAACGGCGGCGTCGTGGTGCGGTTCAAACTCATCGCCCGCAATTTGCCAGCGCACGAATTGGTCATAAGGCATATCGTCATTGAACGCCTGGATCACGAAGTCGCGATACACGTACGCATGCGGTCGATCCGCATCGGCCTCTTGACCATCGCTGTCTGCATACCGCGCTACATCCAACCAATGCCTGCCCCAGCGTTCGCCGTAACGCGGTGACTCGAGCAGATGGTCCACGAGTTCACGGACGGCTAAGTCGGGATTCTTCGCATGTGCCTGGATGAAATCGCGGGTTTGCTCAGGAGTCGGAGGCAGGCCAATCAGGTCGAAGTACAACCGCCGCACCAACGCACGCGCGTCGGCAGGTTGTGCGGGTCGAAGGCCCACAACCTGAAGTCGATCATCAATAAATCGATCGATGGGACTCTTTGTCCAGGCGTCATCCGACTGCTGCGCAGGCGGCGTTACGGGTCGCAGGCGTTCGAATGCCCAGTGAGTTCTGGCGCGATCTCGCTTCGGATCGATAACATCCGCGCCTTCGGGCCACGAAGCGCCTTGATCGATCCAGTCACGCAGCAAGTCGATCTGTTGGCTGGTGAGCCGGGGGTTGCCCTCGGGCGGCATGGGGCGCGACTCATCCAGGCCCGAGACCAGGTGGATGAGGAGACTCTCATCACTCTTACCCGCGATGATCGCTGCGTCACTGTCACCGCCTCGATAGGCGCTTGCTTTGATGCCGAGGTTCAGTCCGCCCTCTTCGGTTGTGCCGGCGTGGCACTCGTAACAGTGATTGCGAAAGATCGGCTGGATGTCGCGTACAAAGTCCACCGGCTCAGCGGGCTGTTGTTGGCTGGCCTCGGGATCATCTGCCGTTGCTGCGGCCGGCAGTGCCCCCATGGCGGCGGTGAGTGTGCCGAGCGTCAACGCCAGCAGAGCCGTGCCCAGTGGCGATAAAGGGACGAACGCAACGATCTGCATGCGGACCGGCCGGATGAGAAGCGAAGGCGGAACACGTGCCGGCTTCATGTTGCGAAACCTCAATCGCGCGATGGGGGATAAGCTGACCGCGGCAAGTGGACCAGTTTAGCTGGCCGGGCGAGATGAGGGGGGACCACCACCGCCTTTCGCGGACATTCAATGGTAATCGATTCGCCATTGGCAAAACAAGCAAGTCCGCTGACAGTCTCGAGAATGATTTGCGGCTCTCGGCGAACCGGCTCCATGACGCTTCACCCGCTAACGGCGTGCGCAGGAACGGTTGTGGGAATGTCAAACACTGCGACCGTGTGTTACCTACTCCAGTTGGCCGCGCGAAGACTTCATCCCGCTCAACGATGATGACTGACTCGGTCTCCCGCTGAACTGATGCATGGAAACTGCGCTAGGGGACAGCAAGCGACGGTGGCTGAAGTCACACCTGCCAGCGTTGCTTTGGCGGCCGCAAAGGGGTACAAGGCAAGAGTGCACGGTGGGATGGACAGCCCTGCGTGAGATCACCTGCGTTAGTGGAGGTTCTCGTTGCGCGCGACAGGGGCTCTCAGCGCGGTGAGGAATGAACGTCGGCTGGCGCGCGGGTAGGGCCGGCTTAAAAAGAATGCCGATAGCGTCCTGCGTTCCGACAATTGTGATGGCGTCGAAGCGAATCGGCAACAAAAAAAATCAAGCGAAGGTGTGAACCCTGATGAAGACAATCCGCCAAATCGTGCGTCACGTCGCTCCACATTGGGTCGGCGACGGATTTCCCGTGAGGAGCCTGTTTTCCTACCAGAACGGAAATTCGTTTGATCCGTTCCTGTTGCTGGACTATGCGGGGCCGTATGAGTTTGCCCCTGGTGAAGCGAAGCGGGGTGTGGGCGAACACCCGCACCGTGGATTTGAAACGGTCACCATCGTCTATCAGGGAGAGCTCGAACACCGCGATTCCAGCGGCGCCCGCGGAACAATCGGCCCAGGGGATGTGCAGTGGATGACCGCAGCTTCCGGTCTGGTGCACGAGGAGTTTCACAGCGAACGCTTTACCCGCGAGGGAGGGACGCTGGAAATGGTGCAGTTGTGGGTTAACTTGCCCGCCAAGGAAAAGTCTTCGCCGCCGAAGTACCAGGAGATCGTTAGCTCAGCAATTCCGACGGCCGTGCTGCCGAATCAAGCGGGCATCGCGCGAGTGATCGCTGGCCAACTCCAGGACGCCCGAGGTCCGGCTAGGACGTTCACACCGATGAATGTTTGGGACCTGCGGCTGAATGCGGGAGGTCACGTCGAGTTGTCGTTTGCAGACGGGGATACGGCTGTGCTCGTGGTCCAAAACGGCTCTGTGATCGTTAACGGCGCCGAGCCGGTAACGGCTGTGGAGCTGGTTCGATTGGATCGCGAAGGAACCAACATCAGCATCGATGCTCAGGACGACTCGACCGTGCTGGTGTTGAGTGGTCAGCCGATTGGCGAACCCGTTGTCGGCCGCGGCCCGTTCGTGATGAACACCCAGGCTGAGATCCAGCAGGCAATCGCTGACTTTCAAAACGGCCGGATGGGGCGGCTATCCTAGTTTCCCGGCGGCATTCGCAACGCTCGACGGCCGGCTAATCGCTTGAATCCCTTTGCGATGGGACGATAGCTCAGTTACTCGTAGTGATCTGCCTAGCGCCTGGCGTTGTAGCTGGTGATCAGGTTGCGGTACGCCGGCAGATGGTTGGAGAACAGCGTTCCCAACCCCTCAACATCATTTCGCCAGTCTCGATGCAGCTCGCACGCCATACCAAACCAGCTCATCAACTGAACACCTGCAGCTTGCATTCGTAGCCAAGCGGCCTCGCGTGTTGTTTGATTGAACGTGCCCGAGGCGTCGGTGATGACGAATACCTCGTAACCTTCTTCGCGCGCAGACAGCGCAGGGAACGCCACGCAGACCTCGGTCACTACTCCGGCAATGATCAGTTGCTTTTTGCCCGTGGCTTTGACGGCGTTCACGAAATCCTCGTTGTCCCAAGCGTTGATGTTGCCGGGACGTGCGATGTAGGGGGCGTCGGGAAAAAGCTCCTTCAGTTCAGGAACCAACGGACCGTTGGGGCCGTCCTCAAAGCTGGTTGTCAGAATGGTCGGAAGCTGGAAGTACTTCGCCGCATCCGCTAAGGCGAGGACGTTGTTTTTGAAGTCGTCCGGCGAGAAATCACCGACGATGTT
>CALELC010000380.1 GCA_937904535.1 uncultured Planctomycetaceae bacterium | reverse complement strand
CCACGCCAGCCAGGTGCTTCGTCCCCCGCCAGCCGGTCGTCACCGGAGGACGCTCGTGTCGCAGCAGCCGTGTCTGGGGCAAAACCCGGTTTTGCAGTATGCTCTGCTAGCGATGGATCGCCACCATTCTCCTCCTTGTGGTATTACGACGTGAACCGCAATTTCGTTCCAGCGTCCAGAGGCACCGCGTCGGGCTCCCGCCTTCCTGATCCCGGCGAAGTTTTTCTCGGACGTGTTCACCGTGCGGCGCTGAGCGTGCTGGGTGACAGCGAAGTCGGACGCGCTGTCCGTGGGTTGTGTGACGCTCACGAGATCGCTCGGCACAGTTTGACGACCGATCGGACGGCGGGCGAAATGGTCGTCGCCGTCGTCGGTGCGACGGGGCAAGGAAAATCATGGCTGCTGCGCCAGTTTGTGCGGTGTCCGCGAACCGTCGCCGCGATCCGCAGCGGTAACAACCTCGACGAAGCGACCGAGCGACTGACGTGGGTGGGGCCGAGTCCGCCGGCTGAACTCGACCATCGTCACGAACTGTATCTGCACTGCGACCAGGAGCAGATGTATTCATTGGGCGTTCCTTACCGGTTGGTCGACGCTCCCGGAGCGACCGATGAGCGTCCGCGGATCGCGGAACTGGCGGAGCAGGTATTGTCGATGGCCGATGTGCTGATCCTGGTCGTGCGGCACGATCAGCTACGGAGCAGCAGCCTCGACGCGTTGGCCGTGGCCAGCGAAGGCGCGATCGTGATTCCGGTGATCAACGCGGTGCGCCGCCGCGATGCAGCGGTGCACGCCGATGTCGATGAACTGGTGGCGCGGATCCGTCGCTCGGCTCCGAGCAGCGTGATTGCCGCGGCCGTTTTGATCGACGATTTTGCGCTCGATGAGCACGAGGAATCGCAGGTCGCCGCGGCGGCGCTGGAACAAATCGCCGAGCGGATTCGCACGCAACTCGATAGCACCGGGGGGACCGACACACGGCACGGCCCGCGGCTGGCGGCGCTGGACGCCCGATTTCAGCTGGCCTTGCACCGACTGCTGAGTGACGAATTGCCTTCGCTGACCGTAGCGGTCAATCGTCTCCGCGATGCCGCGGATGCGCTGCCGACCGAAATCGCAGAGTCGCTGGTCGGCGGTGGTCCTCCGCTCCGCGCCGCCGTGCGATCGCGGCTGCGCGCCAATCTCCTCACTGATACCGCAGCGGTGTGGTTTCCTTACCGTTCTCTGCTGGGCCTGCTCAGTCTGACCAGCGGTGCTTGGGACCGGGTGGTGTTGTCGCTGGCTGGTTCGTTGCCGTCGTTGATCAGTGCGGCTTGGATCAGCGCGAAAAATGTCTCGGCGGAGGTCAGTGGCAACCGTGACCTTCGGGATGGACTCAAACGGCGGGCTGCCGCGATCGTCGCTGACCGACTCGGTCCATTGACGACCCGGTTTCGCAGTGAATTGAAGCGGCTGCACGGCCGCACCGCTGGTGAACCGCTGGGCGCGAGCGGAACCGAGGACGACCCATCCCAGGCGGGCTCACCAGGACACTTTGTGCCGGCTGACTTGGCTGGCATCGACGCATTGCAAGAAGAATCGCAACAGATTTTTGATCGTGAAGTGCAACAGGTCGCTGTCAGCGATCGCTTCGCCTGGATCTCTGCCGGTTTGGGGACAGCCATCTTTTGGTCGCTGATGGCGGGGCCCATCGTGGCGTTGTACCGAGGCTATGTCGACGCGAGTTTTGCGACCCTGAGAAACTTGTCGGGCGATCTGCAGGCATTCCCTCGCCCCGAAGCGACGATGATGTTGACCAGCCTATTGTTGTCGATTTTGCCTACCGCGATCTTCGCGATGTTCGTGATCAGCTTGGCCCAAGGGCGGTGGCGGATCGATCGCGCTGAAACACGGATCCGCGAAGCTCACGCGCAGGCGATTTCGCGATTGCAACAAGAACGGGTGCTCCGCCTGCGATGGGATGATCCGCTGCTGGCCGATGCGGAGTTCTTGCTGTCGGTTGGCATCGACCTACAACAGTCGCCACTGATCCAAGAGGGCCGGCAATGAGCGTTGTCACAGCCTTGCCGGTGTTGCTCGCGCAAGGAGATCCGGCTGCAGCCCCAGCGGGATTTTGGCAAATCGTGCTCAGCGGCGGCGTGACCGGGGCGCTGATCCTGATCGTACTCTTGGGGCTCAGTATCGCCGCGGTGTATTTGGTGTTCGACCAAGCGATGACACTGCGGCGGCGTGAAATTTTGCCCGAGGGATTGGCGGAGAAAGTACGGCATGCCCTGCAACGCGGCAGCATCGAGGACGCCGATGCGGCCTGTCAGCGAACTCCGAGCGTGCTCGCCTACGCGCTGTTGAGCGGATTGGCCGAGAGTGACTCGAACTGGCAGCAGGTTGAGAAGGCGGTGGAGGATGCGATGGCCGAACAGTCGGCGCGGCTAATGCGGCGGATCGAGTACCTCAGCGTGATCGGCAACATCGCGCCGATGGTCGGACTACTGGGCACGGTCTCGGGCATGATCATCGCATTCCAGCAAGTGGCGACTTCGCAAGGGGCCGCTGGCGCCGGTGATCTGGCCGAAGGGATTTATCAAGCGCTGGTCACCACGGTCGGGGGCCTGCTGATCGCAATTCCGGCGCTGGCCGCGTTTGCGATTTTCCGCAATCGCGTCGACGCCTTGATGGCGGAAGTGGCCCACCAGGCGACGTTGGCGCTGACACCGATCAAACGTCGGTTGCTCCGCAGCGCCACCCGGCCGCCGTTCCAAAATCCACCGCCGCCAGCGGAACCGCCGAAGGGACGCTAGTTCTCGACGCGACGGTATCGGGATGCGCGTGGGATGCGGTCAGCGCGGCGCTTGAAAATCATCGAGATATTGCTCAACGATCTGCGTCAGTTCGGGTGGTTGAGGAAGGCCAAGCGAGATCGCGCGGCTGCCATCGATCGCCGTCGCCCAGCCGTCGACGATCGACTGAATCCGCTCGTCAAAGGCGTCCACGACCTTGCCGACTGCGAGCCCGCGTTGCTCCGCCACTTCGGCAACGACCGTTTCGGCCAGTGCGGGAGTGACTTGATGAGCGGGAAGGCCGACCGCTCGGTCGCTGCCCAAACGCTCCCCGTCAATCTCATGCAGCATGATCAGCGATTCGATCACGGTGCGGTAACCGGTCATCGGGTGGCGTTGGTCGCGGCGGACCGGCAATAAGCAATCTTCGCCCGACAGCGGCTCGCGAAACATGCCGCTGGCCCAGCTCGACGCTGCTGCGTTCGGCTTGCCCGGACGAATAATCACGGTCGGCAACCGCGCTGAGCGGCCATCGAAGAATCCTTTCCGCGAGTAGTCATTGACCATCAACTCGCCGATCACCTTGGTCATCCCATAGGTCGTTTGCGGCAATCGTTTGGATTGATCTGAAAAGGAGGCAGGCATCGGCTCGCCGCCAAAGCAGGCGATGCTGCTGGCGAACACCACTCGGGGTCGACCCACAGCCGCTCTTGCCGCTTCAAACACGTTGCGACCACCGTCAAGATTCACACGCAGAGCATCGTCGAATCTCAGTTCGCATTCACCGCTGACCATCGAGGCCAAGTGAAAGATCGAGACATCGGCCTCAGCGCCCACGGCCGCAAACACGGCGTCGCGATCGCTGATGTCGCCCGCGACTTGCTTGACTCGCGGGTCAGCTGAACTCCGGTGAAACACGCCGTCAAACAGTACGATCTGATCGATCGGTTCGCTCACTCCCGCTGGACCCGTCAGTTCACCTCGCTGCAGCAGACTGGCGCAGAGCATACTTCCGAGAAATCCACCGCCGCCGGTAATGACAATCTTCATGACGATCACGGAATGAGTCGAGTAGGATGTGCCTCTGCGGCGGCCGGAATGACTGCGGCATGAAGCATACAACGAAGGAGAAACCACGCATGAGCACACGTCTCGACGGCCATCGTATCGGCTTTGTAGGGCTCGGGAACATGGGGGCGCCGATGGCCCGTCACCTGCACCGAGCAGGCGCCGAGGTCATTGTTTGGAATCGCAGCTCCGGCCCGGTCGAGGTTGCCGTCGACGCTGGAATGCAGGCCGCGAAAAGCCTTCCGGAACTTGCCGAGCGAGTCGGGCCGGGAGCGATTTGCATCAACGTGACGCATACCGACGTCGTCCAGTCGCTGGTGTTTGGCAGTGGCGGCCTGAGTGAACGACTCGATGAGGAAGCGTTGATCATCGATTTCGGCACGACGAGCGTTCCGGCCACCCGCCGCTTTGCAGAACAGCTGCACTGGGTCGACGCACCGGTTTCCGGCGGCCAGGTCGGAGCTCAAGCGGCAACGCTCTCGATCATGGTCGGAGGGAGCGACGCGGATGTGCTACGGGCTCGCCCGATTCTCGAGACGGTCGGAAAACGGGTCACCCATCTTGGTCCAGCAGGCTCCGGCCAAGTCACGAAACTGGCTAATCAATTGATCGTCGCGCAAACGATCGATGCCGTCGCACAGGCGCTGCGGTTGGCGGAGTTGGCGGGAGTGGATGCAGCTGCGGCACGGCAGGCGATGCTCGGCGGATTCGCCGACAGCCGGATCCTCGATTTGCACGGCGATCGGATCGTGCGCCGCGACTTCGTTGCCGGCGGCCGTGCGG
>CALELC010000379.1 GCA_937904535.1 uncultured Planctomycetaceae bacterium | reverse complement strand
AATGGAACCGCGGACACCGATCGTCACCTTCCTGGGGCACGTCGACCACGGCAAGACCAGCCTGCTCGATCGTTTGATCGGCAAGAACGTTGCCGGTGGCGAAGCGGGCGGGATCACACAGCACATCCGGGCCTACCAGGTCGATCACGACGGCCGAAAGGTCACGTTTGTCGACACGCCGGGTCACGCCGCGTTTACCGAAATGCGGGCCCGCGGTGCCAACGTTACCGACATCGCCGTGCTGGTGGTGGCGGCCGACGACGGCATTATGCCGCAGACCGAAGAAGCGATCAGTCACGCTAAGGCGGCCGAAGTGCCAATCGTCGTGGCGCTCAACAAGATCGACCTCGAAGGCGTCGATGTGACCCGCATCTTGACGCAGTTGACGGAACATCAGTTGACGCCCAGCGAGTGGGGCGGCGACGTGGAAGTGGTCCGCACCAGCGCCGCGACCGGCGAAGGGATGGAAGAGCTGCTGGAAACGCTGCTCACCGTGGCGGAACTGAACGAGTATCGCGCCAACCCGAACCGGCAGGCCGTCGGTGTCTGCTTGGAAGCGCGGCAAGATGGCGAACGCGGGGTCAGCGCGAAGCTGATCGTCCAGAACGGAACGCTGAAGGTCGGCGATGTCGTCGTCTGCGGTGGGTCGTATGGCCGCGTCCGAGCGATGATCGATCCGCTGACCAATCGGAATATCAAAGAAGCTGGCCCCAGTGCGCCGGTGGATATCTATGGTTTGGATCAGCCGCCAGGTGCTGGTGACCGTTTCCACGTGCTCGACGACATCACCAAGGCGCGCGAAATCGCTGCCTCGCGTGATTACGGCAACCGGGCGCAGACGCTGTCCGGCAGCAGCACGAAGGTGTCCTTCGAGAAGTTCCAAGAGATGCTTCAGGAAGGCCAACTTGGCCAGACGCCGGATCGTGCTCGGCTCAACCTGATCATCCGCGCCGATACGCGTGGCTCGCTCGAGGCGATCGAGAAGGAACTGTCGAAGTTCGATCACCCCGAAGTCGAAATCCGGGTGTTGCAGCGGAGTGTTGGTGGAGTGACGCTGGCCGACGTGACGCTGGCCTCGGCTTCCGATGCAGTGGTCTTGGCGTTCAATGTGATGCCTGACGACGCGGCGCGCAGCCTGGCCGAAGAGCGGAACGTTGAAATCCGTCGTTACGCGATCATCTACAAGCTGGCCGACGAGATCAAAGCGATGATCGAAGGCCGCTTGCGGCCCGAAGAACGCGTCGTCGAGCTCGGTCGTGCACTGGTCAAGCAGGTGTTCCAGATCAGCCGTGTCGGCGTGATCGCGGGCTGCTATGTGCTCCAGGGAGTGATCCAACGGGGATGCCGAATCCGGGTCAACCGCGACGGTCGAACCATTGGCGATTACCCGCTCGATACGCTGCGGCGGATCAAGGACGATGTGAAGGAAGTTTCCCGCGGCCTGGAGTGCGGTATCAAGCTCTCCGGGTTCAACGACATCAAGCAAGATGACGTGCTGGAGGCCTACCGCATCGAAGAGGTTGCTCGAAAGCTTGATCTGTAGGCTTGACGTTTTCTCGCCGGCCTGCGGGCCGGCATTTGTTCCTCCTTTATTGATGTGCCTCCCCAAACGTGTCTAGTCGCCGCCAGCTTAAAGCCGCCGAGGCAATCCGTGAGGTTGTCGCGATGTCCATCCTGACTGATCTGCGTGATCCTCGGGTCCGCGATGTGACGGTGTTAGGAGTGGAAGTGACCGCTGACATGCGGGAGGCCAAGGTGTCGGTCAGCGTGATGGGTGACGAAGCCCAGCAGGCGTTGTCGCTTCGCGGACTGCAAAACTCTGCCGGATTTTTGCAGTCAAAAATCGCTGATCGCATCGAGACTCGGTACATCCCCAAGCTGCAGTTCGTTCTGGATCGAGGCGTCCAGAACGTCGTGGCGGTCGGTGAAATCCTTGATCGCATCCGCCGGGAAAAGGAAGGCCTGCCGCCGAGCAGCGAGCCCGCTCCGGCCGCCGATGAGGATGAAGCCGGCGATGATGACGCGGTGCCTTCACCGTCCTAACGGAGCGTCAGATTCCGCGACGGCCGCAGCATCCGAGGTCTCGCCGTCGCCTTCCGGAAGCCAATTCAGCCGTTGATTCTTGACCCCGTAAATCAGCAGGCGGACTAGCGCCGTAGCGCGGCTGCCGTTGCTCAACCCTTTCTCATACAGCATGATTTTTCTTCAGCGATGACCGCAAAAAACCGCGCTGGCGCGATCACCAACCTGCACGCAGCCCTCAAAAAACACTACAAGCCCGCACCGGCCGCTCCCGGTCGGCCGCTGCTGGAGCATATCCTATATGCGGCGCTGCTCGAGGACGCGCCAGCGGAACTTGCGGATGAGGGCTTCGCCAAGTGCGAGCAAGAGTTCTATGACTGGAACGAAGTCCGGGTGACTTCGGTCACGGAACTGGCAGAGGTGCTGAGCCGGTTCCCGTCCCCGCCGACGGCTGCCGCTCGGCTCAAGCGTTCATTGCAGAGCGTGTTTGAAACTTTTTACAACTTCGACATCGATCATCTCAAGAAAGAGAACCTCGGCAAGGCCGTGGCTAAGTTCGAGTCGATGACCGGGATCTCGCCGTTTGTGCTCGCCTACCTGGTGCAGCATGGCTTGGGTGGGCACGCCATTCCCGTCAACGCCGCGGCGATGCAGATCATGTTCCACGCTGGAATCGTCAGCGAGGCCGAAGCTCGCTCCGGTAAGGTGCCGGGCTTGGAGCGAGCGATCCCCAAAAGCAAAGCGATCGAGTTTTCTTCGATCCTCCATCAGGCGGCGATGGCGCTACAGGCTGACCCGCAGGACAAGACGGTTTGGGAGATCATCCTAGCGGTCAACGAAGACGCGCAAATCTCGGCTCCCGCAAAACCCGCCAAAAAAGCAGGTAAGGCTGCTGCTGCAACCGAGGACGCGGTCGAGGCCTCGCCCAAGGACGATAAAGCCGACGCCAAGGCGAGCAGCAAACCGAAGGCAAGCGGCAAAACGGCGGTGATGAAGTCGGCAACAGGCAAAGATGCGGATAGCCAGGATGAACCTGCGGCACCGCCGGCGAAGAGCACCGCGAAAGCTGCCAAGTCTGCTGCCAAAGCCGAACCGACCGTTGAGGCGGCTGCGGGAGAGACCGCCGCAAAAGATGTAAGCAAGCCGGCGGTGAAGGCCACGCCCAAGCCGGCGGCACCGGCAAAGCCGCGCGTCATCAAAGGAGCCGGCCCGTTAGCCGCGGCGAAGAAGAACGCTGACAAGACGGCGAAGAAGCCCGCCACCACCAAGCCAGCCACTGATCCCAAGTCTGTGTCCGGAAAAGGGGCTGCCAAAGCCGATGATGCCGCTCCCCCGGCTGAGGAAGCAGAGCGTGGCGAAGAGCCCGCATCGGCTGACGGCAGCGGCAATCGGGTGTTGTCCAAGCAAAAACCACGTTAAGCACTGAGCTCGCGACTCCACTTCATTTTTCTCTGCAGACGTTTCCATGGCAGGACATTCACATTGGGCGGGTATCAAGCATAAGAAAGCGCTGATCGACAACAAACGTGGCAAACTTTGGGGTCGGTTGAGCAAGGCGATCATCATTGCTGCCAAGATGGGCGGCGGTGACCCGGACGCCAATATCCGTCTCCGCAAGGCGATCGATGACGCCAAAGCGGTCAGTATGCCGAAGGACAACATCGAGCGGGCGATCAAACGCGGCACCGGCGAAATCGAAGGCGGCGACGTCGAAGAGATCCTCTACGAAGGCTATGGCCCCGGCGGTGTGGCGGTGATGTGCGAGATCATGACCGACAACCGCAATCGCACGGCTCCCGAGATTCGCACCCTGTTTTCGAAGTACAACGGCAACCTCGGATCGACCGGCTGCGTATCGTACCTGTTTGATCGTAAGGGACTGTTCGTGCTGCCCGCCGGCACCGACGAAGAGCAGGCGATGGAGGTCGCGCTGGAGAACGGCGGCGACAACGTCGAGACCAACGATCAAGGGAAACTCGAAATCACCTGTCCGCCGGAAGCGTTTGGCCAATTGGCCGAGGCGCTGTCGCAAGCAGGCCTAACGTGTGAGTACAGCGAAGTCACGCGAATCGCTCAGACCGAAGTGGAGCTCGGCCCGGACACGGCCCGCAGTGCGCTGAAGTTGCTCGAGATGCTGGACGATCACGACGACGTGCAAAGCGTCAGCACCAACCTCCGCCTCAGCCCCGAACTGCTCGCTCAGCTGCAAGATTGACCACGGACTTTGCCCCATCCTTGCTTGTCGGTGATGCTGCCTCTATCTCAGATGTTTGCACGCGAAGGCGCGAAGCCGCAAAGTGTGAGAGTTAACCGCTTCCTCTTCGCGGCTTGGCGTGAGGTCCTTCTCGCCTCAGGTCAACATGGGCGGTCTTGTTCGCGCGGCGCGATTAGGAATCTCAGTCGCGTCCGAGACCTGCCTCTGTCTCAGATGTTTTCACGCGAAGACGCAAAGTCGCTAAGTTTATGAATTGACTCCCTCCTCTTCGCGCCTTTGCGGCTTCGAGTGAGCTTCTTTTCACCTCGGGTGAGAGTGAGCGGTTTCGAAGGCCTGGCAACCTTAATGGGCTAAGGCTGTGACAGGACTGGATTGTTCCAGATGCGATTGCCGTCGCCCACAGGGATCAGCTTCAATCCCTGTTGTAAGTCGAAGGCAGTGACGCTTCAGAGCCTTTCCGTCCTTTACCGGAACTGACCTCACGCAACGCTAGGCGATGATGTCGAAGATCGGCTGGACCGGTTCGACGCCGACGAGCTTCTGATCCAAACCGCCGTAGAAGTAACTCAGGTGGTTTGGATCGAGGCCCATGAGGTGCAGAATCGTGGCATGCAGGTTCTTCACGTGCAGCGGGTTTTCGACCGCTGCCGCGCCGAGTTCGTCGGTGGTGCCGTAGCTGACCCCACCCTTGATCCCGCCGCCGGCCATCCACATCGTGAAGCCCATGGCGTTGTGGTCACGACCGCTTCCGGTTTCGTATTCCGCAGTCGGCTGCCGACCGAACTCCCCGCCCCAGACGACCAGCGTTTCGTCCAGGAGGCCAGTGCGTTTGAGGTCGGCTAACAGCGCGGCGACCGGTTGGTCGGTGTTGCCAGCGTGGTAGTTGTGGTTCTTCTCCAGGTCACCGTGAGCGTCCCAGTTGTCGTCGTTGTGAGCTCCACCGCTGTAGAGCTGCACGAACCGCACGCCGCGCTCGACCAAGCGGCGAGCGAGCAGGCAGCGTTTGCCAAAGTCACGGGTTCGCTCTTGGTTGATCCCATACATTTCCAGCGTCGCAGCGTCTTCACTGGACAGATCGACCGCTTCGGGAGCACTGCTCTGCATCTTGTAGGCGAGCTCATAGCTCGAGATCCGCGACATCAGGTCTTCGTTGCCGGGACGCGATGCCAGGTGCTCGTGGTTGGCCTGCTGAATCGAATCGATCAGTCGCCGCTGGACTCCATTGGGCATCCCCGCGGGCGGAGCCAGGTCGAGGATCGGAGCGCCTTCGCTGCGGAATACGGTCCCCTGATAGGTTGCCGGCATGTAGCCGCTGCTCCAGTTCTTGGCACCGCTGATCGGACCACCGGTCGGATCGAGCATCACCACGAAGCCCGGCAGGTTCTCGTTGGCTGTTCCCAGGCCGTAGGTGAGCCAGGAACCGAGCGCGGGGCTGCCCGAGAGGATTTTGCCGCTGTTCATCATCAGCATCGCCGAGCCGTGGATCGGTGAATCGGCGGTCAGCGAATGAATGAAGGCGATGTCATCGACATGTTGAGCGACGTGTGGGAACAGTGTGCTGACCCATTTGCCGCATTCGCCATGCTGGTGGAACTGCCAGCGCGGCTCAACGATGCGTCCGCCGGAGCGGTGACCGCCACGGCCGTGGGTCTTGACGTTCACGGTCTTGCCGTCCATGCCGACCATCGACGGCTTGTAGTCGAAGGTGTCGATGTGGCTGGGGCCGCCGTACATGAACAAGAAAATGACCGACTTCGCTTTCGGAGCAAAGTGTGGCGGCTTGATCGCCAGCGGGCCGGCACCGGGAGTGGTGTTGGCGGCGGCAGTGCTGCTGAAAAAGCCGTCGTTTTGCAGCATCGATGCCAGCGCGGCGGCTCCAAAACCGGCTCCGGACTGCCACAAGAACTCACGACGGGTGCGGCCACAAAATGCTGAGCGAGTGGGTCGGTGATGACTCACGAAGGGACTCCTGGTTTCGGTTGGGGGTGATCTCGGACAGGCAAAGCCGCCAGAGATCAGTCCAAGAAGACGAACTCGTTCCAGTTCAGGACGGTGAGGCAGTAAAGGTCAACGGCATCGCTGCGCGATAACCCATAGTTGGTTTGCAGGTCTTGCATCAGCTTGCTGCCCGCGGCGATTTCTTGCTCGGACGCCGTACGAGCTAAGACCGTTTGAATGGCTGCGGTGACAACGCCTTGATCATCCAGATCGGCACCGCCGATAGCCTGCGCCAGTCGGCTGGCCTGTTGGTGGATGAAATCGCCATTGAGCAGCGCGAGCGCTTGGCCGGGTTGCAACGTTGCGAACCGTGCTTCACAGCTGCGGTCGGGTTCTGGCAAGTCAAACGCGGTCAGCAACGGGGTCAGCAGCGACCGCTTCACGTGGATGTAGACGCTGCGGCGGTTCTGCTCTTCGGGCGTCGACTTGCCCCAGCCCTGTCCCGGCTGCGACTGGCCCGCGAGGATCTCCGCTGACAAATCCGGAAAAACGCTCGGGCCATACACGTTGCGGTTGAGCGAGCCGTTGACGGCCAGGATCGAATCGCGAACTTCTTCGGCGCTGAGGCGACGCGAGTCGAACTTCCACAGCAGTTCATTGCGTGGGTCGACGGCCACCGCGTCCGGCCGTGTAGCCGAAGACAGTTGGTAGGCCTGGCTGGTCATGATCAGCCGGTGCATGGCCTTAAGCTGGCCACCTTCAGCGATCAGCCGCGTTGCCAGGTAGTCCAGCAATTCCGGGTGTGAGGGCGGCGTGCCGAGCTGGCCAAAGTTATTGCTGCTTTCGACGATGCCACGGCCGAAGTGATACTGCCACAGGCGGTTGGCCATGACGCGCCAGGTGAGTTTGTTTTGCGGATTGACGATCCAGTCGGCCAGGATCCGGCGACGGCCGGCCGAACGGGCGTCGGGACCGACGACTGGAGGTTCCGGAGCCGGTTCGCCAAACAACGTGGGAAACGCAATGTTGACCTCATCGGCCGGCGCGTGCGGGTTACCGCGGAACATCACATGCGTCGGGCCTGGCTGGGGATCATTCTTGGCTAGCCCCAAGACCTGCTCTCGCGGCGGCAGCGCTTTCAGTTCCCGGTTGAGCCGTTCCAGTTCCGCCTTCAGTTCGACGTGCCGCTGCCACTGAGCGTCGTCGAGATGCTGACGCAAATTCTTGGCGAGGACGCGATCGCGATCACGCTGCGAGCCTTCGGTTGCCCGCTGGTCGGGGGCGGACATCTTGGTGATCCCAATCTGCTCGATCGCGCGCATCTCTTCTTCGGCCTGGCGGCGCTGCCGATCGTTCTCAGCGTACTGTCGCTTGAGCTCCTCAGAGGTCACGTCGATCTGATTGTTCCCGGTCTGATCGCCGCGGGTGCCGTACGACCGGACATCGGCCATGAACGCCAACAGGCTGTAGTAGTCGGTTTGCGGGATCGGATCGATCTTATGGTCGTGACAGCGGGCGCAGTCTACGGTCAGCCCGAGAAACACCTGCCCCGTGGTAGCGATCAAGTCGTCTAATTCGTCGTAACGAGCTTGCAAGGGATCGGCTGGCTCATCGTCCCAGATCCCCAAGCGGTAGTAGCCGGTGGCGGTCAACGTTTCCGTGGTGACTTCGTCGAGTTCATCGCCAGCGAGTTGTTCGCGGACGAACTGGCCGTAGGGTTTGTCCGCATTGAAGGAACGGATCACATAATCGCGGTATTTCCAAACATTGGGCTTCGCCCCATCACGCTCGAACGAGTTGGTTTCAGCGAAGCGGACGAGGTCCAACCAGTGGCGTCCCCAGCGTTCGCCGTAGTGCGGTGAGCGGAGCAACTCGTCGATTAGCTTTTCGTAGGCCTGCGGATCCTCATCAGCGACAAACGCTTCGACTTCAGCCGGGGTGGGCGGCAAGCCGATCAGGTCGTAGTACGCCCGGCGGATGAGCGTGCGGCGATCAGCCGGCGGATTGGGCTGCAACCCAGCCTTGGCCAGGGAATCGTAGATAAACGCGTCGATCGGGTGCGCATTCCAGCTGGGATGGTTGACGACCGGGGGCGTGACTGCGGTGTTCAGCGGTTCGAACGCCCAGTGCTTGGCCCAAGGAGCGCCCTGCTCGATCCACTGGCGGATCAGATCCGCTTCTTCGGCGGTCACCGGATCCCCTTCCGGCGGCATTCGCTCGGATTCATCTTCGCTAGTGATCCGGGCAAGCAGCAAGCTG
>CALELC010000378.1 GCA_937904535.1 uncultured Planctomycetaceae bacterium | reverse complement strand
CAAGCCACTGGCTCGCCGCTGCTGCCGCACGTTCGCTTGACCAACGTGGCGCTGCCGGGCGCCCGAGAGTTGCAGATGCAGGAAGGCGCGGAGCCGCTGCTGGTCGAAGCCGGTGGAGCGACGTTGATGGCGTCGAGGGTTCGCGGTGACGATCGCCTGATCGTGTTGGCAGCGGATTTGGAGAGCAGCGATTTGCCGCTGCGAATCGCCTTTCCCGTTTTGATGACCAATGCAGTCAATTGGTTTTTAGGGCAAACCGGTGAATTGCAACCTGCGCTGCGAACGGGCCAGTTAGCTGAGGTTCCGATCGGCCGCTCCCCTTCCCAGCAGTGGCAATGGATCGATGCCGCCGGCCAAGTAGCGGCCGCCTCGGTCACCGCTGAGCGAGCCGTGATTGGGCCTGTTGATCGTGTTGGCCTGATCGAACTGCGGCCGGTGCTGCCGCCGGACGCTCAGTCCGTAAACGCGTCTGCAGCGCAGAACCGGGGCGTGCCTCCCGACAGCGGATTGCAGGAAGCGAGCGGCACAGCGATCACGGTGGCAGCGAACCTCTGCGATCGCCAGGAGAGTGATCTGAAGCCGCGGCTGGAACCGCCGTCGCAACCGTTGACGTTTGCTGGCTCCGGTCGCCGCTCATTATGGTTCTACCTCGCCTGTACCGCTCTGGGGTTGATCACCGCCGAGTGGTTTCTTTACCAGCGGAGGGTGGTGGGATGATGGAGTCGCTGCAACTGGAATGGACGCGGCCGCAGTGGATGTGGGTGTTGGTCGTGATTGTCCCGTGGCTGGTGGTGTTGCACTTTCGCTCGCTGAGCGATTTTCCGCTGTGGCAGCGATGGCTGAGCCTGGGATTGCGCTGCGGCGTGGTCGCGCTGCTGACGCTGGCCTTGGCCGGGTTGGTATGGCTGGTTTCGACCGAGCGGAAGATGATCGTGGTGGCGATCGATCGCAGTGAGAGCATCGACGCGGCGGCGAAAGCACATGCGGATCAGTTCGCTGCAGCGCTGCGACAGGCGGCAGCGGAAACGACCGATGTTGAACTTCGCTTTCTCGAGTTTCAACGGCTGCCAGGCGAACTCTCGTCAGAGTTCTCCTCGGCCGGTCAGGCAACTGCCGATCCAGCAGCCATCACGCAGACCAGTAGCCAGGCCGACGCCTTAGCCAGCGAGACGCCGGCTCCGGCGGCCAAGGAACGCGCCGAGGCATTGCCGGGAACCGATATCGCGGCGGCAATCCGCACCGCGGTGGCCGCGATCCCGCCGAGCTACGTTCCGGCAGTGGTGCTGCTGAGCGATGGCAATGCGACCGTCGACGACCCGGTTTCCGCAGCCGCGGCGAGCGGCGTGCCGATTTGGTCGATTCCGCTTCCGCAGCGGAGTGAACCGGAGGTGCAACTGGCTGTCATCAACGCTCCGGCCCAAGTTCGGCAGGGCGAACCATTTTACTTGGAAGTTATCGTTAACAGCACGGCTCCAGCCAGCGGCTACCTTGATCTGTATCGCGGCGACATCCGCATCGGCGAGGACACCAGCGAGCGAGTTGAGCTGAAGGCCGGTGAAAAGCGCTTTCGGGTCCGGCAGTCGATAACCTCGCAGCGGCAGGTCACGTTTGCAGCGCGACTGCGTGGATTCGATGCCGCCGACACGCTGCTCGACAACAACGAGGCACTCGCGATCGTGGCTGCGGCCGGGCGTCCGCGCGTGCTGCTGATCGACCCAGACACCAACCAAACCGACTCGCTGCGGTGGGCGCTGGACGAACAAAAGATTGACGTCGAAGTGCGCCCGGTCGAAGGCGTGCCACGCGATTTGACCGAGCTACAGGGTTATGAATGCCTGATACTGTCCAACGTCCCGGCCACGGCGATGACGATGCGCCAGATGGAGCTGATCCGCAGCTATGTCCAAGATCTTGGCGGCGGCTTGGTGATGCTCGGCGGTGACCAGTCCTTTGGGCTCGGCGGCTACTACCGCACACGCCTGGAAGAAATCCTGCCGGTGCGGAGCAATTTTGAGAAAGAACGCGAAAAGCCGAGCATCGCGATGGTGCTGGTGATCGACAAAAGCGGTTCGATGGGCGGCGAAAATATCGAGCTCGCGAAGGACGCCGCCAAGGCGGCTGTCGAACTGCTCGGCCCCCGCGATTCGATCGGTGTGATCGCGTTTGATGGCAGCAGCAACTGGGTCAGTGAACTGCGCACCGCCAGCGACAAAGGCTACATCATCGACCGGATCAGCACGATCGAGGCCAGTGGTGGAACCAACATGTATCCACCGATGGAAGACGCCTATCGTGCGCTGTCGAGCGCCGCGGCCAAGCTCAAGCACTGCATCCTGCTAACCGATGGCGCTTCGGAGCCCGGCGATTTCGAAGGTTTGGCGGCAGAGATGGCCGCCAGCCGGATTTCGGTCTCGACCGTGGCGATGGGACAAGGGGCCAGCACCGAACTCCTAGAAGAAATCGCTAGGATCGGCGGCGGTCGCTATTACTTCTGCGATGACCCTCACTCGGTCCCGCAAGTGTTTGCCAAGGAAACGGTCGAGGCCAGCAAGTCCGCGATCAATGAGCTACCGTTTCTGCCGCAACAGGTCCGCGCCAGTCAGGTGCTCGAAGGGATTGAACTCGATCTGGCACCGCTGCTGTTGGGTTACGTCGTGACGCGGCCTAAACCGACGAGCGAATTCATTTTGGCAACTGAAAACGGTGATCCGCTGTTGGTCTGGTGGCGTTACGGTCTGGGGATGACGGTAGCGTTTACCAGCGATGCTAAAGCCCGCTGGGCGGCGGAATGGTTGAATTGGCCGGACTTCGGTCCGTTTTGGGCGCAGATCATTCGTCATGCGATGCGGAAGAATGAAACCCGCGGCATCTTTGTCGATGTCCAGCGGCGTGCAGGAACGACGACGGTGATGCTGGACAGCGTCGATGATCAAGGCGGGTTCGTCGACGACCACGAGACGACTTTGACGTTAATCGATCCGCGGTTGAAAACGGTGCAAGTGGCGATGCAGCAGTCGGCTCCCGGACGCTACGAGGCGCGGCTCGACACACCGCTGCGGGGCAACTACCAACTCGAACTGGCCCAGGATCGCGCGGGCGGCCAGCCGGTGCGGCAGTCGCGTGGGATTGTGATCGGCTATCCCGATGAGTTGCGACTGCAGCCGACCAATGAATCGGTCTTGCGCCAGATTGCCGAAGTCAGCGGCGGTCGGTTTGCTGCGACACCCGCAGATTTGCTGCAACCCAGCGGCGCCTCGGCGCGCCAGCCGCTAGCGCTGTGGCCCTACTTATTGATGGCGGCATTAGGATTGTTTGTCGGTGATGTAGCCCTGCGGCGCATCGACTTCGCGCGGCGTTGATGGGTGAAAGCTCCCGTTTTCAAGATTTGTGTCTTTCCCCAGCCTCCCGCACCACTATATTGGTAGGGTTTGCAGATCCGTCTATCAGCAGACGATTCCCGTGCTACCGCGTCTCATTGAATCAAGGGCTCGCAGATGTCCAGTGATCAGCTCGGCTCGCAGTCGGTGGATGAGAGTATCCGTAAGGTAGTCGGTGGAGTGCGGCGGCGGCTTCGCCAGCGCAACGCCCTTGCCGCAGCGAGTCAGGGGGCGGCCTGCGGCGGTTTGATCGCACTGTCGCTGGCCTGCGTCGCCGCAGCGGTCACCCCGATCCCGTGGCTCTGGCTGCCGGGTGCGATCATCGCGATGGCCGCGCTGGGCGGTTTGGTCGGCGCGATGCTGCCGATCTCGCTAGCGACAGCCGCCCGGCGAATCGATAGCTATTACTGCATGAAAGATCGGGCGCTCACGGCGTTGCAGTTCGAAGCCGATCCGGATCCCGTTCGTCAGATGCAAGTCGACGACGCTCGCTGGCACCTCCGCCAGGTCCGCCCGGAAGATTGCATTCCGTTGGCCATCCACCGTCCAGCGTTGTATTCGGCTGCGGTATTCGGACTGCTAGCAGGCGGCATTTTGTTGTTGTCGCCACCGCGAAGTCACAGCGAGAACGCCCCAGTGGTTGAGATCGCGGTGCAACAGGCATCGCTGCTGCGTCAAACGATGTTGCCCGAGGTCGAAGCCCTGCGCCAGGAGGATGCGGAGAATCCCGAGATTGAAGCGTTGGCGGAGCAATTGGAAATGCTGCTCAATGAGATGGAAGCCGAATCGCTCGATGAACTCGATCTGATGGCGAAACTGTCAGAGATGGAGCAGGTGATCGCAGAGGCCCGCGACGCCCTGCAAATCGACGTGACCGCCGCTCAGCTCAGTGGGCTTGCCGAGGCGCTGCAAGGAGCCGAGTCGATGAAGCGGGCAGCCAAGGCGATGCAAGAGGAGCAGTTTGACGAAGCGAGCCAACAACTCAAAGCGATCGATCCAGCGGCCATGAGCGACAAAGAACGCCGTGCGGTTGCGGAGGACCTCAAGAAGTTCCTCAGCAAGCTCTCTGCCGGAAAGCAGGGCAAACTCTCCGAGGCGGTGGGCGAGATCCAAGCAGGACTCGAAAACAAGAACAACTCCCAATGCAAAGATGGCCTGTGTCGCTTAGCAGGACTCTGCCAGAGCCAGGCGCGGAGTCAAAAGATCGGCGAATGCATGGCCTGTCAGCTCAACCGCCTGGCCCAGTGCAAGAGCGAGTGCCGCGGCGCCTGCAACAATCCGAGCGAGTCGGTAGCCAAGTCCCAATCACCATCGCAGAACTGGGGCAAGGGTGCCTCAGGCAATCCGGCTGGAGAAGCCACCCAGCTCGATTCGACTCGTCGCCAAGAGCAGCTGGCGGGAGTTCAAGGAGAAGGACCAACCGAGACCGAAGTGCTCGAAGCTCCCGAAGGCGAACAGGCCGCCGCACGAGCGTTTGCCGAACGCTACCAGAAGTTCCGCACCCAAGCCGAAGCCGTTTTGGATAGCGAGCCGCTGCCGCTGGGGCACCGCGAAACGGTGCGTCAGTACTTTGAGCGGATCCGTCCAGACAGCGAGTTCTCGGTCAACTAACGTTCTCGGTCAACGAAGGGCCGCTGTCACACGTCAGCCTGTCTGAAGCCGCTGAGCAGACTTGCGCCATCGCAAGCCCGCTCAGCCGGCCTGGCTCTGCAATCGAGAGTCGACCTGCAAGAAGCGGCGTCTAGTCTTTGTCGGCGCGAAGTACCGAGACAAAGGCCTTCTGCGGGATGTTGACGCTGCCGAACTGCTTCATCTTGGCTTTGCCCTTCTTCTGCTTCTCCAGCAGCTTGTTTTTGCGGGTGACATCGCCCCCGTACAACTTCGCGGTCACATCCTTGCGGAAAGGCTGAATCGTCGCTCGCGCGATCACCGTACCACCGATGGCACCTTGAATCGGGATTTTGAACTGATGCCGCGGGATCGCCTCAGCTAATTGCTCGCAGTAGTGCAGGGCGCGGGTGCGAGCTTTGTCGCGGTGCACCAGATAAGACAAAGCGTCAACCGGTTCTTTGTTGACCAAGATGTCGACCTTCACAATATCGGTCTCGCGATACTCGATCGGCTCATAGTCAAAGGAGCCATAGCCGCGGGTGATCATTTTCAACTTGCCATAAAAGTCGAAGAGCACTTCGCCCAACGGCATCTCACTGGTCACTTCCACGCGACCCGCCGAGAGATAATTCATCGTTTGGCTATCCGACCGGTGCTCGCGGCAGAGTTCCATCACCGGCCCCACATACTCCTCCGGAGTCAAAATCGAAGCCTTGATATAAGGTTCAGTGGTCGATTCGATCAGGGTGGGGTCAGGCCAGTAGCTGGGGTTGTCGACATCGATTGTCGTGCCATCCTTCAGTTCCAGCTTGTACTTCACCGATGGAGCGGAGATGACCAAGCCGAGATCGAACTCGCGCTGCAGCCGCTCCTGGATCACGTCCAAATGCAATAGCCCCAGGAACCCACAGCGAAAGCCGAAACCCAAAGCGGCGGAGCTGTCTTTCTCAAACGTCAGGGCAGCGTCGTTAATTGCCAGCTTTTCAAGCGCCTTGGTGAGATCCTGATACTCGTCGGTGCTCATCGGATAAATCGATGAGAAGACGACCTGTTTGGCAGGCTTATAACCGGGTATCGGTTCAGCAGCCTGGCGCTGCAGATGGGTCAGGGTGTCGCCGATTTCGATGTCTTGGACGCTTTTCACACCGGCGACGATGTAGCCGACTTCACCGGCGCTGAGTTGGGCTTTGGGCATCAACTTGAGCTGGTTGTAGCCCAATTCATCGACTTTGTAGTCCCGACCGCCGTGCATGAAGTGAATCGTTTCACCGGGCTTGAGCGTGCCATCCATCACCCGCACCTGCAGGATCACACCGCGGTACGTGTCGAAATGGGCATCAAACACCAAAGCCTTGAGCGGCGCGGCGGGGTCGCCTTGAGGAGCAGGCAATTTCTCTACGATGCCCTGAAGCACATTGTCGATCCCGATACCGGTCTTGGCAGAAATTGGGATGGCGGCAAATGGATCGAGTCCCAAATCGGCGTCAATCTCCTCGCGGACGCGTTCCACATCCGCCGCCGGCAGATCGATCTTGTTGATCACCGGCAGCAGTTCCAAATCGTACTCGAGCGCTAGATAGAGGTTCGCAACGGTCTGAGCTTCGACTCCTTGCGAGGCGTCGACAACCATCAGCGCCCCTTCGCAAGCCATCAGGGAACGCCGGACCTCGTGAGAAAAGTCAACGTGCCCCGGGGTATCGATGAGATTCAGCAAGTACTCCTGGCCATCGGGGCTACGATAGTCGAGCGTGACCGAGTTGCTTTTGATTGTGATCCCGCGCTCCCGCTCGATGTCCATCGAATCGAGCATCTGATCGTGGAACTCGCGTTGCGTGACGCCGCCACAAGCTTGGATCAGGCGATCGGCCAGCGTGGACTTGCCATGATCGATGTGAGCAATGATGCAAAAGTTGCGAATCGATTTCATACGTTGGTTTGATGGAGAGCGAGTGCGCCGCAAACGACGCGATCCCAAGCCGGTGACGCGGACCATTCCGAATCGGGCAGTTTAGCCGAGACATCTTGCCATCAGAAGGGACAACGACACGGCATGGCCCCTCGGTCGCGCTACGGCGGACTTGATGGCCGCACGACTCGGTTACCGGGGAGCCGCGTCGCCCCATCCAGCTGACCGCAGGCCGGCAGGCATCACAACGCTGCACCGCGGACGCCTCAGGTGAGACGAGCATGAGTGGCTTACTCGAGCTCTGTGACTGGAGATGAGGAGAGTGCGAGAACGAGCAACCATCGCCGCCTGGGAAATGCCGGGATGGTCGCTGAGCCGAGCTAAGACGGAGTTAACGCCGCACCCGCTCTTCATGCAGGTTGTAGCGATTCATCTTGTAGTGCAACGTGCGAATACTGATCCCGAGTTGCCGCGCGGCCCGTTCGCGATGGTATTGGCAGGCGACGAGGGCACTGCGAATCGCTTCGCTTTCAGCCGCTTCCACGATGGCGGCGAGGGAATGGCTGGCCGCTGCGGCCGTGGGTCGGCTGAGGTCGGCTGGCAGATCGGCGGCCTCGATGGTCTCACCGGCAACGGTCACGACCAACCGCTCGATCGTGTTGCGCAGCTGCCGCACGTTCCCGGGCCAACTCGCCTGAGAAAGGATTTCGATCGCATCAGCGCTCATCGCCTTGGTTGGCCGCTTATGCCGCTGGCAAAAGTGCGCCAAGAAATGATCGACCAGCATCACGATGTCGTCGCCGCGTTCGCGCAGCGGCGGGATCTCGATCGGCACGACGTTCAGCCGGTAATACAGGTCCTCGCGAAACTCCTTGCGGGCCACCAGTTCGTTGATGTCCTTGTTGGTTGCCGAAATGATCCGCGCATCGGATTGCAACAACTGCTCGCCGCCGATGCGGCGGAAGCGACCGGTTTCCAGCACCCGCAGCAGATCGATTTGGCTCTTGGGCACCATCTCGGTGACTTCGTCCAAGAACAACGACCCGCCCATCGCCAGCTCGAAACAGCCGGGCTTTTGCCGCGAAGCGCCGCTGAAGGCGCCGCGTTCGTGCCCGAACAGTTCGCTTTCGAGCAGCGTTTCCGGCAACGCTCCCAGGTTGACGGCGATGAAGGGGCCGCCGCAACGAGCGCTCAGATCGTGCAAAGCGCGAGCAACGAGTTCTTTCCCGGTGCCGCTTTCGCCGTAGATCAGCACTGTCGCATCCGTGGTGGCGACCTGTCGGATCTGATGGAACACATCCTGCATCGGCGAGCTGTTGCCGATGATGTTTGCAACTTCGCCAGCATCGGCCAGGCGATCGCGCAGCTGACGGTTTTCCGAGATCAGCTCGTGGTGCTTGCGCGCTTTGCGAACCTGATGCCGCAGCAGATTGAGGTCGACCGGCTTGATGATGAAGTCGAAAGCGCCGCGCCGCATCGCTTCGACAGCCGTCTCCACTGTCCCGTGAGCAGTGATCACGATCACCGTCGTATCGGGCCGATCGCGCAGCAACTGTGTGATCAGCTCCAAGCCATCGATCGGTCCGGGCAAACGAACATCCGCGATCACGATCTGAAACTTTTGAGCTGTCGCCTTGGCAATCGCCTCTTCGGCGCTCTCCGCGGTATCGATCTCATCCGCCTCGGCCGCCAATCCACGGGCCAACCCCGAGCGAATGTTCCGCTCGTCGTCGACTACCAGCAAACGAAAATCATCAGGCATCAACAGGCCTCTATCGGTATCGCCACGGTGAAGACGGTTCGCGCCGGATCGCAGCGAAAGGTCAGAGTACCGCCATGCAGCCGCACGATCTTCTCGCTCAGCGCCAGCCCCATCCCGGTCCCATCGCCCCGTGTCGTAAAGTAGGGATCGAAGATCCGTTCGTAAATTTCTTCGTGAATGCCAACCCCGCTGTCGACCACATCGATCTCCAGCGACTCACCGGCAACGCGCAAAACGATCGACAACACGCCTCCTTGCGGCATGGCCTGTAGACCGTTGAGACACAGGTTCAACAACACTTGTTGCAACTTTACTGCATCGGCCTGAATGGGCGGCAGGGGAGTGGTCGGCTCGACGATGCGAATCTCCACCCCTTGGCGTTCGGCTTGAGGCACCAGCAAGCGGCGCAGCGAATCGACCAGCTCCGTCAACTCGGTCGGCGACCGCTCCAGCGCCGAGAGCGCTGCGTAGTCGCGGAAAGTTTCCAGCACACGATTGATCCGCCCAACCTCACTCTTGAGCACATCGATCGTCTCGTTGATTTCATCCGTGGTGGAGTGCTCGGCCAAATACTCTTCCAGCAACTGAACGTGCAGCCAAAGGGCGCTCAGCGGGTTCTTGATCTCATGGTGCAGCCCCGTCGCCAGCGAACCGAGCCCCATGTGGCGTTCCATCCGCCGCATCCGGTCCTCCAACAACAGCCGCTCGGTCACATCGCGCAGATGAATCACCGTTCCCACTTCGGCTCCGTCGCTATCCAGCAGCAGGTTGCAACCGCCGCGCAGGCTGCGTTTGTAACCTCCGGTGGTCACCGCATAATCCTGATCTCGAATCACCTGCCGCGTTTGCAGCACCTGTCGATTCATTTCGGCCAACGGCGCATGTTGTCCGTCGAGATCATTCAGGTGCCACTGCTGCGCGTTGCCGTCCAGACCTAACAATTCGTGGCCGCGGCGATTGATGCTGGTGATCCTGCCTGAGCGATCGGTCGTCAGCACCCCTTCATCCATGCTTTCGAGGATGTCATTGGCCAGTTCCGTGACCCGGCGGAGCGAACGCTGGCTGCTGCGCAGGGTGCGCAGCAACAGCGCCATCGCTACCACGGTGACGACCGCATTGAGCAGCACCAACACCAACAGCCGCGCTTGCAGTCGCAATTCGCCTGCCAGCTTGAGTGTGTCGTCTTTCACTCCCGCCGGAACTCGCAGCAACAGTTCGGCAATGATTTCTTGCTCTCGCCCAAAGTCCCACAGAATCCAGGCACCGACGCCTAGCGCCGCGAGACTCAAAACGATCAGCCCCAACACCATGCCTTGGTAGCTGCGGCCGAAGCGGCTTTCCCGCACATGAAACATAGGATTCGATCAGGGAAAAGGGTCAGCGCGAATCAGGAAGTCCTCAAAGAGTACCGGCGCAGGATAGTGACGCCAGTAAGGTTCCAGCAACCGACGCTTACCCATTCGCCCGGTTCATCGGCTGAACCGACATGGATCTCGGCGTCATTTCCTAACCTGGCGTACTGAATCTCTCGACAGCTCCCAACAGAAACGCGCCGAGCAGCTCCCATCTCGAGCGCCTATCGCTCGTTCGCAAACGATCATCACTTCCGTTCCTGCCCCAAACGCGACAGCTCAGCTTGGCTGAATGTCGCTTACGTCCGCTTAGGAGGCGCCTAGTTTGAACTAACGACGACCAGCGAGGGGCGTCCAAGTCGATGAACGTTTGGAGCCATTGTTGCGTGGTTTCGGCTCATGGATCACCCGCTGAGGGAGCGGCGTCTCGATGCCGAGCTGATCAAAACGATTCTTGATCCGCCGCAACAATTCCCGGCGGACACTCCACTGCATCAACGGGCGAGTCTTGACGAGGAACTTCACAATGATCGCCGACTCATCAAAGGCTTCGACACCCTGCATTTCGGGTTGCCCCAGCATTTGTGGCCCAAACTGTTCATCGTCGCGCATCTCACGCGCCAGGTCCATCAGCACTTCCATCACCCGATCGACATCTTCATCATAGGCCACCTTGATTTTGAACACGGCTCGGGACCAGCCATGCGTCAGATTGCTGACTTTCGTGACTTGGCCGTGAGGGATGAAGTGCACGGTTCCTTCTTCGTCGCGGAGCACCGTCATCCGCAGAGTGATGTCCTCGACGACGCCGGTCGTGTCAGCGATGCGAATCACATTGCCGACGCTGTATTGGTTTTCCGCCAGGATCATGAATCCTGAGAAATAGTCTTGAACCAGATTTTGAGAGCCGAAGGCGACCGCCGCACCAATCACCGCCGTTCCGCCCAGCAGCACCGTGACGTCGATGCCAGAGGTGTGCAGCACCGCCAACAAGCCGAGACTAAAAGCTGCCAAGCCGGCTGCATAGCCAAAGACGCGGCGGAGCGTTTCGGCGCGCTGATCGCGTTCGGCTGCAGTTCCCCGCCGGCTGCGCCGCACCAGGGCGCCGACCGAGCGGTTGGCCAGTGCCCGCACCAGCCACCAGAGAAACGCGATCGCCGCCAGCACGAGCAGCACCCGGGGGCCGGTGCGCGTGACCCAGCGGACCAAGCGATGCGGAGCAACCGGACTTTCCAGCAGCAACAACCGCGATTCGGCGCTGCTGACTTCATCAGCCGCCTCGGCCGCCTTGCGCACGGCTTCACGGCGGGCGACCGCCAGTTGCTGCAACAGCGTGCTCGACTCGCGGACCCGTGTGAGTTGGGTTGCTGCGTCCTCCCGCGCCAGCCGCAGTCGGTTTTGCTTCTCAGCCAAATCGGTACGCGGGCTTGCAAGCTCCGCCTCCGCAGCACCTTCAGCCGTCAACCGCTCGATCTCCGCCGTTGCGCTGCGAACCAGTGCGGTGGTCGCTTGCACTTCTTCTCGGGCTGAGGCGAGCAAGCGTTCGGCGCTCTGCAGATCGCGTTCAAACACTGCGATCGCATTGTCGACCTCTTCCACCTCACGACGAGCGGCATCCAGTGCCGCCTGCTTGTCTTTCAGTTCCCTTCGCGCATCGAGCACCTGTTCATCGACTTCACTCAACACCACAGCGGGTTCAGCAACCGCTTCGGTGGTCGCGACCGGCGGTGTTTCGGACTCATCGGTCGCCGGTTCCGGGATGGTGACGGGCGTCAGGCCGGGCAACCAGTTGCGAATCGACAACGGATCGCGTGTGGCATCCCGCTGCGTCGCAGGTTCCGGAACAACCGCAGGTGCGTTGGCAGGCGGAGCCTCGGCCTCACCCTCGGGCGCTGCCTCGGTCTCCGGCTGTGTCTGCTTCAGCCGCTTGAGCGCACGTTGCTCCAGCTCGATCTTCTCCGTCACGATGTTCAGTTGCTCCTGAACCGCCTTGCGGCGTTCGATGATCCGATCGAACCCGTCACGCGCGAGCGACCACTCCTTTTCCAGCGCTGCCAGCGTCGCTTGGCGGCGAACCTGTTCCTCCGCATCGACGGCGGTTTGCGAATGAGCTCGCACCTCGGTCAATCGTGTGTCGAGCTGCGTAAACTCTTCTGCGGCCTGCTCGAACTCCCCTTCCAGTTGCTGAAGCTGTTCTTGCAGAGTCGCGAGGCGCTGTTGATCGACGGCCAGCAGCCGTTGCACTCCCGCAATTTGCTCGGCAGCAGTTAGATTTTCCAAGCTGGTACCTTCTGCCGTCCCAGCTGGCGAAGCGGACGATGCTGCTCGTTCCGCCTTGCGTGCTGCACCGCTCGGCTGCGCCGCCAGTGGCTGCCCCAGAAATAGTCCAACAGCGAGCACGATCAAACAGCGGGACAACGCCGAAGCCAAATGCACGGTGGAAACCGATGAGCGACTGAACATGAACGGAAACAGCCTTTCGCAGCTGCGCGAGGTGCAGGAATATCGCCGCCGATCCGCAAACTCAGCGTTCGGAGGCGGTCAGTCCCTGGTCCGTGCAACTGCAGTGCCTAGTCGCCGCCAGCGATTAGGGAAGCGTCAGTTTCCCCACCAACCACACGCCTTCCTGCTGCGTCGCTCGCCGCAGCAGGATGAGCTCGCTGGTCCCCGTCCGCGCGGCGGCAGCGTCCTCAACGGATGGCACCTCGGCAATCGGCACCCGCGGGATGCGATGCGACGACTGCTCGGACGAATTGCGCCGAGTACGGAGATGCAACATGGAACTCGCTTCGTCGTCCTGACTGTCCTCCAGCTGCAACTGCAACGGGTGCCAACCGGCCTTCAGCGTCTCGCTATGTAACTCCGTCGTGACAAGCGTTTCCTCGCCGTGCTGTTCGAGAGTAAACGTCAATCGCGCCGTCTTGCCGGCAGGGATCACCACATCCCAGTAATGCCAGTTCTTAAAGTCGCGTCGCCCGCCTCCGACAACGAGTTCACCTAGCGGAATGTCCAGTGGAGCAAACGCTGCGGACAGGGCCGGCAGAACTTGATACAGCGGTCGGCCATCCACTTCCTGGCTCACCGGTCCGATGAACTGAGTCCGTCTACCGTCCCAGTAGAGTCGACGCGGTGCAGCAGCGCCGCCCGCGACCACTCCGGTCTGCTCCGCCGCGAGGTTCTTGCCATTGAAACCGAACTCGATGTAGCCAAACTCGGCCAACGGCTCCGCGGCCCCGTCACGACCGCTCCAACTAGTCGCGTTGGCGTATCCCCAGACCGTCAGCGCTGGTTGCCGCGAGTCCTCCTGCCCGATCCGAAACCAACGCTGCAGGTAATCAAAGGGGCCATGCTGATCAAACTCGGAGGTTTGCACAAACGTGTCATCGGTGCCCCCTAAGTTCGCGAGCATCACGTTGTTGTATCTACCGCGGGCTGAAGCCCAGCCGCCGATGACGTTGACCAGCTTGCCATCGGGAGCAAACACAAACGCCGCTTCCGGCGGAAAGGCTCCTTCGGGTGCGGTGTTCCACAGCGCGTCCTTGGGCCGTACATCACATAAGACGACTACCCGTCGACCTTGCTCCGTCTGGATCTCGGCGATCGGCGAACTCACACTCCGATTGATCATTAGAAAATTACGGTCAGCGCGAAACCGCAGCGGTGTTGTGGCATCGTATTCCGCTTGCTGAAGCAAGATCTGCAGCAGCGCCATCGACGGTCTCTGCGCCAGCCGTTTGAGCAACTCGGCAGGAGTGTTCTCCAGCAAGGTTGCGGGATCGACATACCGCGCCTGAAGCCTGCCGAAGCGATCCGAAACGGCCGGTTCTTCGGAGGGCGTCAGCACTACGACTCGCCGGTCGGCCTCCGCGGGAAGGTCGAGTGTTTCGCGGACAAATCGCTCGCCCCCGATTCGCCCATGGATCGCGACGCGCAACTGAGCAACGGTCCGGCCAGCGACCTGTGTCGGCACCTGGAGACGCGCGATACCATCGGCGCCGGTCTCCGCAGTCGCGACTTCACCGAACCGCTGGACCGACCATAACGCCCAATCCTGCGGTGCGTCCTCCAGCGCGATCTCCGTCAGTGTGACCGTCATACCCTCCACCGGTTTAGCGTCCCGGTAGACGATCACAACCTCGCGTGCATGACGCGGCACGAATTGTTCCATCGTGACCGTTCGGCCAATGGTCTCACCGCCGACCAGGTCCACCAACGCATAGCGCTGCGCGCTTTCCGGGGTCGAACTGGTGGACGTGGGATGCACCGGCATCACATAACCTTCGGCCTCGACCCGATACGACTCGCGTTCGCCAGCCGGCAAATTGCGAACCCACGCGATGCCGGCTGAATCGGTCCGCGGATGCAAAAACCGCTCGCCGGCCCACTGGTTCAGGCGCTGAGTGGCCGCGTGGCGCTGAGGCCGCAGCAGATGACTGCTGGTAAATCCCTGGGTAGCCGGAATAAATAGTTCACCACCGAGGAAGTAGCCATTGGGATTGAAAAACACCGCTGCGCCTTCGATGGGCGAGCCGAGCGGATCGACAACCAGCACGTCCAGAGCTGCGGTCGGCGTGCACGGCAGTTCTACGTCGAGAACCGCCTGATCGCCTGCCAGCGAAAACAAATGCGGCCAAAACGCATCCTGCCGTTCCACGGCTGCGTCCACCAAGGACTCATCGCCCGCAGCGTGTGTTCGCAAATAGGCCCGCAAGCTTTCCGGCGTCGGTTTGCTCGACTGGAATCCATCGACCAAAGCCACCAATTGAACATGCCCGCCCCGCGGCAGCGATTCAAACACAAACGTGCCGTCCTCCTGCACGATCGCCGTCTCTTCCCAAGTCCAGCCCGCGCCTCGCTCGATTCGGTGGCTGTCCCCTTCGTTGATATACAGCTCCACACAGCCGCCGCTGACCGGTCGCGGAACCGCAGCGCCGAGTCGGCCTTGCAGGCGGATACCGGGTCGCAACACGGCGACGATCGTGCCATCCGGCTGCACCTCACCCGGCTGCGTCACATCGATCAAGTCGCTGAAGCGGAGGGGCCCCTCGCCGCTGCCATCGACGACTCGCATCCAGCGGCGTTCGAGCGCAACTACCGGCGACGTAAAGTAACCGGGTCGATCCGGATTCGGTTGGAACTCGCGACCAAATACCCGCGACTGCTGCAGCAAGGGGTAAGCGTTCGGAAGGGGATTGCCGCTTTCATCGACCGCCTTGACTTGGACGCTGCGTCCCTGCTCGAGCTTCAGCTTCGGGGATCCGCTCAGCAAGGACTGCGTGCTAGCTGGAGCGTAACCCTCGGCCTCGGCGGAAATCAGCGCGCGTGCCGCTCCCAAGGGGACAGCAAGCAGCGCTTCACCAGCGGCATCGGTTTTAGAGGAATCGGTCGAGATGACGCCAAGGATGTCGCCATCCGCATCCTCCCACCACCCCACACGCACTCGGGCTCCGGCAATCGGCTGCTCATTCGCATCCACGACTCGCACGACTTTAGGCGTCGTCCGGGAACTGTCGATGTCGGCTACATTGGGTCGCCGCAGCGGCTGCTTCGAATCTGACAAAGGTGGGTTGGCTGGCACTTCAAGCTGGCCAGCCGCATCGGCTTGCTGAGCAGTTGGGAGTTTCGTGACAGGTTCATCCGCAACGGCATCAACCGGGCGTATTAGCCCCACGATGGATAGAACAACGGCAAGCGCCCTCAGGCAGCCGAAACCGATCAGCCGTGTCGTGAGCCAGCAGGGCCTCAGAGCATGCCACTGGATACGGCGACTCTTATAAATCATTCGCCCGCGCGGTCTCGCGACGTTGCGTTCCAACCGACTCCAGGAGTTCATCGCGAGTTTCCTCAAGAGCTACCGTCGTCCATCACCCAACTTGATGATCTCGCGTTTCGGCGACCACAGCAAGCAAAGCACGCTCAAGATGAACATCCGACCAGACGGTTACGTCTTGCGGGTTCCGTCGTTCT